>JBEEIN010000245.1:0-4254 GCA_041169825.1 Pseudomonadota bacterium | reverse complement strand
GTGTCGAGCCGGGTACATTGCCCGGCCCACATTTGCATCTGGCGCGAGAAGCTAACGCCAAGCGGGCCATTGGCAAGCGCAATCTAGCGCCCTTCCCCAGCTTTGCAGGACAGTCTAAAGGCCAATGCCATGTCCACGACCTTCCAGCTCGACACGGCAACCAGCCGCGCCAATCCCACCCCCGCGCCAATGAAGCGCCTGACGATCCCCGCGATCCGCAAGCGCAAGGTCGATGGCGTGACCGCCGAGCCCGTCGTGATGCTCACAGCCTATACCGCCCGGCAGGCCCAATTGCTCGATGCGCACTGCGATCTGCTGCTGGTCGGGGATTCGCTGGGGCAGGTGATTTACGGCCTGCCCTCTTCGGTGCCGGTCACGCTCGACATGATGGCCGCCCATGGCGCCGCCGTGGTGCGCGGTTCCTACCACGCCGCCGTGGTGGTCGACATGCCGTTTGGCGCTTACGAAGCTTCGCCCCAACAGGCCTTTGAAAGCGCGGCGCGGCTGCTCAAGGAAACCGGCTGCGCGGCGGTCAAGCTGGAAGGCGGGGCAGCTATGGCGGAAACCGTGGCATTCCTGACCCAGCGCGGCATCCCGGTGATGGGCCACGTCGGCCTGACCCCGCAAGCGGTCAATGTTCTGGGCGGCTACAACGCCCGCGGCCGCAGCGAGGCCGAGGCGGCCAAGATTGTTGTCGATGCCAAGGCACTGGATGAAGCCGGCGCCTTTGCCATTGTTGTCGAAGGCGTGGTTGAACCCATCGCCATTGCCGTAACCAAGGCCGTCAGCTGCCCGACGATCGGCATCGGCGCTTCGGCCCAATGCGATGGCCAGGTGCTGGTGACCGAGGACATGCTCGGCATGTTTGATCGCGTCCCCCGCTTCGTGAAGCGGTATGAGGAAATCGCGGAAACGATTTCTGCCGCGGCAGCACGCTATGCCGCCGAAGTTCGGGATCGATCCTTCCCGGGCATTGAACAGACCTACCAGCCGAAATAGGGCGAGCCGATGTTGATGCGTTTCTACAAGGGCTCGATCCTTTTCACCCTCGTCTGTCTGGCTTTAGGTGCCTGGTATGGCTGGGCCATGACCGGCAATGTCGCCGCCACGGCATCGATGCTCTGGATCATCCTGGTCCTCTCGATTCTTGAGGTTTCGCTGTCGTTTGACAACGCGGTGGTCAACGCCGCCGTGCTGAAAGACATGGATGATATCTGGCAACGCCGCTTCCTGACCTGGGGTATGGTGATCGCCGTATTCGGGATGCGGATCGTCTTCCCCCTGGCAATTGTAGCGATTGCCGCCGGACTTGGGCCGATGGATGCCCTGAACCTCTCGCTCAACAATCCGGCTGAGTACGAACGGATCGTCAGCGGCGCCCATGTCGGCATCGCCGGATTCGGCGGCGCGTTCCTGGCCATGGTCGGCCTGTCCTTCTTCTTCGATGGCGAAAAGGACATCCACTGGATCACCTGGATCGAGGAGAAGCTAGCGCTCGTATCAAACATCAAGGCCGCAGAAATCGCGCTGCTGCTGCTGGTGCTTTACGGTGTGTCGCAAATGCTCCCGGCCGATGAGGCGCTGACCTCCATGGTGGCAGGCATCCTTGGCCTGGTCACCTTCATCGCGGTTGAGGCTATCGCAACGGTCCTCGAAATGCGCGAGGAAGCGCTGAAACTGCAGGGTGCCGTGGTCCGCTCGGGGCTTGGCGGGTTCCTTTACCTCAACATCCTCGACGCCTCGTTCAGCTTTGACGGCGTGATCGGTGCGTTCGCCTTGTCCAACAACATGGTGATCATCGCGCTGGGCCTGTCGATCGGGGCGATGTTCGTCCGTTCGATGACGATCCACTTGGTCAAGCAGGGCACCCTGGCGGAATATCGCTATCTTGAGCACGGCGCGTTCTGGGCAATCATCGCCTTGGGCGCGATCATGCTGTTGTCGGCCCGGTTCCATATCCCCGAAACGGTCACCGGGCTGGTTGGCGCAGTGTTGATCGGCTTGTCACTGTGGTGGTCAATCCGCCACAACCGGCGCTATCCCGACAGCGAGATCGAACAGGCTATTCGGGCGGATTAAGCCGCGCCGCAATCGGCGCGGCGATCACCAGCTGCACCAGGTGATAGAGCAGGATCGGCAACAGCACGATGCCTGCGGCCGCTGGCGGGAACAGCACCGTTGCCAGCGGCGCGCCCATCGCCACGCTCTTTTGCGCCCCAGCGAACAGGAAGCTGATCCGGTTGGCCCGATCAAGCCGGACCGAACCGCCGATCAGCCAGGCTCCCAGATGCCCATAGAACAGGAACAGCGCCGTCCCGCCCGCCAGCCACAGCCAGCCGGACAGATCGACCCGCTCCCAGAAACGCTGCTCGACCGCGCCGGAAAACGCGACGTAGACCGCAATGGCAATCGAGGTCCGATCCATCCGGGTAACAAGTTGCCGATGCCCGGCAACCCAGCCACCTAACCGCCCCTGCATGGCCTGCCCCAGCAGGAATGGGATCAGCAGGATTGTGACAACCTTAAGCAAACCTTCGGCATGGAATTCGGCAGCCCCGCTCCCCGCCAGCAACGAGAACAGCGGGGCGGTAATGAACACACCCAGGATGTTGAGCAGCGCAGCCGCCACCACCGAGCTGGCCACATTGCCGCCTGCCAAGGAAGAATAGGCCGTTGCCGATTGGACGGTGGACGGCAAGCACCCGAGGTAGAGGAACCCCAATGCCAGCAATGGCGGCATCCAGCCCTGCCCGCCCTGCCACAGCAGCCATCCAGCCAAGGCCATGCCCCCGAATACCCAGCCGACCAGCGGCCATAGCAGGCGGTGGTTGCCGATCCCGGTCCGCACCTCTTGGCGCGGCAGGCGCAGGCCGTTGAGGAAGAACAGCAGAAAGACGGCCGCATTGGCCACGAACTGGGCCAGCTCGCGCGCCGCGCCGTGAACCGGCAGGACAAGAGCGAGCCCGATCGCGAGCGCCAGCAGCCGCACCATCGGGTCGATGCGACGCAGCAACGACTCAGCGCCCAGCGAGCTTCACCGCTGGTGCCGGCGTGGCCGAAAACCGCGGCGCCGGGGCCGGCTGGACCATGCCCCCGTCCTCCACGAAAGTGCCGCGCGCAACGTTGTGCGGATGCTTGGGGGCTTCTTTCAGGCTAAGGACCGGCGCGAAGCAGATGTCGGTGCCATCCATGATCGCGCACCACTCGTCACGCGTCTTGGTCAGGATCAGCGCAGTCATCCGTTCCTTCAGATCATCCCACTTCATCGGGTTCATCTGCTGGGCGAAGTCCGGATCGTCGCTCAGGCCCGTCTTCTCCATCAGGATCGCATAGAACTGCGGCTCGATCGAACCGAGCGAGATGTATTTACCATCTTTCGTTTCGTAAGTGTCATAGAAGTGGGTGCCGCTATCGAGCAGGTTGACCCCGCGCTCGTCGCGCCACTGGCCATTGCCCAGGAAGGTATAGGTCATGGCGGAGAGGATCGCCGCGCCATCGACCATTGCACAATCCACCACCTGACCACTTCCGCCCGAGCGCGCATGCAGGATGGCCGCGACCACGCCAAAGGCCAGCATCATGCCGCCGCCGCCGAAATCGCCCACAGCGTTAACCGGGAAAGTCGGTTTCTCGCCCTTGCGGCCATAGGAATGGAGCGCGCCCGAAAGGGCAATGTAATTGATGTCATGCCCGGCTAGCGGAGCCATCGGCCCGTCCTGCCCCCAGCCGGTCATCCGGCCGATTACCAGCTTGGGGTTGATCGCCAGCAGGACATCGGGCCCGATCCCCATGCGCTCGATCACGCCAGGGCGATAACCTTCGATCAACGCATCGGCGGACTTCACCAGGTCCTTAAGCTGTTCGATCGCCGCGGGATCCTTGAGATCCAGTTCAACCCGTTCGCGGTTGCGATTGAGGATGTCACGGTTGCCCCCATCACCAAAGCGGCTTGCGGTGCCAGGGCGCTCAACCCGGATCACCCGTGCGCCGTGGTCAGCCAGCATCATGCCGCAGAACGGACCGGGCCCGATCCCCGCCAGTTCGATCACCGTAACCCCAGCCAGAACCCCTGCCATCGCGCATTCCTCCAAATTTAATCGCGCGATTAGTTTTGGCGGGAGCGACAGCGATTGTCGAGAGGAAAGCAGGTTAATGGCGTCGCAATTGCGCCCGGGCCTCGTCCAGCATCGGATTGCTGCCACCCAAGGCCTCAGCCTTGTCCAGCAAGCTGGCAGCGCGCTCCGGGTTCTGCCC
>JBEEIN010000244.1:0-6265 GCA_041169825.1 Pseudomonadota bacterium | reverse complement strand
CCGCCGAAGTGCTGGCGATCAGCCGGGCCGGGCTCAATTCGCGTAACCGGCTTAACTCGATGGGCGATACCGAGGCCGGGTTCCTCAACCCGCTCGACGAGATTGTCGCCAGCGGCAAGGTCCCCGCCCAACGCCTGCTCGACAAGTTCCACGGCGAATGGGGCGGCGATATCAACCGCGTCTATGAACTGAGTTTTTGATGCCAGTTGCCATTGTCGGCCAGTTTCGGATCCCGCCCGAGAACCTAGCGGCGGCGCGGCCGCTGATGGTTGCGGTGATGCAAGCCAGCCGGGCCGAGACTGGCTGCATCGAATACAACTATGCCGAAGACCTGCTTGAACCGGGCTTGATCCGGGTCAGCGAGGTTTGGGAAAGCCGCGCGCATTTGGCCGCGCATTTCCAATCGCCGCACATGCAGCGCTGGATCGCAGAACGGGCTGGTTTGGGCCTGTTCGATCGCCAGGTCACCGGCTTTACTGCGGAGCGCGGCGAACCGCTTTAGCTATTCCGCCGGTTGCAACACCAGGCGGCGCGCGCGCAGGGCCTGTCCGCTGCGGAGGAACAACCGCGTAATCAGGCCGTGCTGCGCCATCCAATCGGCATAGGCGCGGTACTTCGGATCCTCGGCCAGCAGGTGTGCTTCTTCGGTCTTCGCCCGCCAGAAATAGATTGCACTGACGCAGGCCAGGAAGAAGGCGTTGCGGACCATGTCCGTGAAGGAATGGCTGACCACCAGGAACGGCAGCGATTCCAGCCACCAGAAGGTGTTCTTGGCCAGATAGGCCGGATGCTTGGTAAAGCGGTAGGGCCCATTGGTCAGGACCCCGCGGTAAGTCAGGTTGGAAAAGCGCAGGCCAAAAGCCACCGTGGCCCAGGCGTAGATCGCTGTCAGCCCGATCAGGAGCGCCGCCCAGGCCCACAGCAGGCCGGTGTGACCTGCCAGCCAATAGCCCCAACCGGCGGTGTTGGTCTGATAGAACAACGGCCCGCCCGTCTGCATCAGCTGGAACGGGGGGTAGCACACCAATGCCGCCAGCCAGCCGGCGAGCAAGGGATTGGCGCTGCGGATCTGGGCATCCAGCGGCCTGAAGGTCAGGATATAGCCAACCGTGCCAATCTGCGCGTCAATCACGAACATCGCCGTGGTCAGCATCGCCGCCAGTTGGACCGGATTGCCCAGGATTGGTGCCCAATCAGGCTCTACCAGCAGGCCAAAACCACCCGGCACGATCGAGATCATGAAAGCCGTGAAGAAGCCCTTGACCGCCCAGGCCCGCGCGTGGCGCCGGACCTGCGCCTGATCGCACGGTTCGCGGCCGATCAGCAGCGCGCCGAAATGCCAGGCGCCGTCACGCGGATCGACCAGCACGCGATCGAGCCAGATGACATAGGGGATCGAAAGCAGGAACAGCGGCACCGCGACCATGCCCAGCACATCCATTGCCAGCAGATAGGGCCCGTCCCAATACCACCGCGCCAGGCAATAGAGCCCGCCGATCACCGCCCAGGTCGCCCACAGGCCGGCCAGCTTGGTAATCGAAACGTCGATAATCGCCGACACCGGGCGGGCATGGCCCCAGTCAATTCCGGTGGAGGGGCGGCGGTGAACCTTGTCCTTGACCAGCGAGACCACGATCATCGGCCCCGCCGCCGCGACCAGCCCGGTCAGCGCGGCATAAGGACCCGACAAGCGGCCAACCGGCCGCGTTGCGCCGAAATAGGCCGCGAGGTCTGGCCAGAAGTGACAGATCAGAATCCACAGCGCCAAGCCCGCCACGCCCGACCACCCGACAGTGGCGGATACATCGCTGGCGGGCGGCTTAGACCGGACAGGCTGGATTGAACCCATTCCCCCACCCTAGCGGGCAGGGGTTAAGGTGCGGTAACTTAGCGGAAAGCGCTGATCTTGCCGCTATCGTCGAGGATATACAGCGTGCCACCCGCAACGATCGGAGCAAGCGTCACCGGCTCCTTAAGGTCGGTGAACGAGACCGGTGCGCCATCCTCGATCCCGGCCGAATAGACCTGGCCGTTCGAATTGGCGAACCACAGGCGGTTACCCGCCAGTACCGGACCGGTCCAGAAGATCGGGTTCTTCTTCTTTTTCTCGTTTTCGTAGCGCGCCAACTGGGTCAGCCAGCGGACCTTGCCGGTGGCGCGCTGGATGCACAGCAGCTTGCCGTCATCCGTGAGGGTGAAGATCCATTCGCCCGCAATCGCCGGGGTCGAAATCCCGGCGAGGTTGAGTTCCCAGATGCGCTGACCGGTGACCAGTTCATAAGCGGCCATGCGTCCGCCCTGGCCCAGCGCAAAGACCCGGCCGCGGTCGATGATCGGATCCGCGTCAATATCGGTCAGCACGCCAACGGTGGTCGAAAGCGAGGTGCGGGCGAGCGCGTCTGACCACAACTGGCGGCCATTTTCATAACGGAAGGCGACCAATTCACCGGTGCTGAAACCGGCAACGATCGTGCCCTGGCCGGCGGCCGGAGCGGCCACGCCAAACACACCGGTCTGGCCGCTGGATGCAGCCTCATTCCACAGCGAGGCGCCATCGGCAGCGTTGAGCGAATAGACCTGGTTGTCCATGGTCATGACGAAGACCGAGTTGAAGGCGATCGTCGGCGATCCGCGCAGCGGCCCCGCCGGCTTGACCTTCCAGACAATCGCGCCGTTCTTCGCATCGAGCGCCGCCACTTCACCCATCCCCGTGGTGATGTAGACCCGGCCATCGGCATAGCTGGCGCCGCCACCATAGACCGAGGATTGGCCATCGCCCTTGATCGCGAAAGTCGTGCTCCAGCGGCTTGATCCGGTCTGGGCATCGAACGCATGGACCGTGCCGGCCGTGTCCATCACGAACAGCTGGCCGCCACCCACGACCGGCGAAGCGGCAAGCCGCTGCTTCTTGTTCGAGCCGGCCACCTGCGCGGTCCACGAACGCCCTGGGTTTGCGGCGAGTTCAAGGTTGCCGTATGACTTGCTGGCTGTCCCGCCGGCCTGGGGCCAGTCCGGATTGGCTGCCGCCGGAGGCACGATCACCGAGACATTGGCAAGCTGCGGATCGACCTTCGCGCCGGTATCAACCCGCGACAGGATCGGAATGCGGTTACCCAGTGTCGGTGTCTTGGGCTTGTCCTTGCCCCCCAAGGCACCGCAGCCCGCCAGGGCGATTGCCAGCACCAGCGCCAGCGGAGCGGCAAGCCGGCGAGAGACCGGGCGGCGCGAATTCGGTGTGGCTTGCATGGTCTATCCTTGACTTGGGTTATTGCTGCGCGGCGCCGGGCGCCGAAATGTCATCGGTTCCGGCGTCAAAGCCGAGCTGCCCAGCCAACTGCCGCATCCGGGTGCGGAGCGTGGTGGGCACCTCTGGATTCTTGCCAATCGCGGCGAACAGGCGGCCGGCCTGGTCTGGCTGACCCAACTTGAGATAGGCCATCCCGACCAGTTCCCCCGCGCTGCCGAACCAGGCATTGCCGGGCACCGCCAGCGGCTTCAGACGGTCAATCACCTGCTGCGGCTGGAGGGTATCAAACCGCAGTGACACTTCACGGATCGTTGCGAGATCGCGATAGGCTTGGGGCACGCCAGCATCGGCAGCGATTGCGGCGAAGGCCTTGGCGCCTTCATCGGTCTTGCCCTGCTGGACCAAAATGGCGGCCTGGGTCATCGCCGCGGCCGCCTTGCTGCCATCGGTGCCGTCCTTGGTCAGCGGTTCCAGATCAGCCAGCGCGGCCGGCATGTTGCCCGCTTCGAGCTTGTCGAGCGCGATCGTCATCTTTTCGCTGCGCTCACCGGCTGCCTGCTTGGTCGAACTGTCCCACCACAGGTAGCCAGCGAGGACCAGCAGACCCGCGGCGATAGCACCGCCCACTGGCTTGCCATAGCGAGCCAGTATGGATCGGAATTCGTCTTCCAGCAGCGCATCATCGACTTCGCGCAGGAATACGTCATGCTCAGGGTTAGCCTCTTCTTCGGGCTTCGACTGCGGATTGGGGCGATTGGACGGAGGCAAGGCCAAGGCGGTGACTTTCACTCAGAAACTAGAGGTAAACGTGGGGCTGTTTAGCCGATGGGTGGGCCTTTTCAACGCCCGATCTCTGCGCTGTCCCCGGTGAAGGCCGGGTGAACAACGATTCAGGGAAAGGCTGTGCGTCCCATCGCACCGGCATAGAGGTTGCGATAGGCCGCAATCATCGTCGGTTCATCATATTCGGCTTCGGCGCGGGCCCGGTTTGCGGCGCCGACGGTGGCCCGCAATTCGCCGTCTGCAGCCAGTTCAGCGATAGCCTTGGCAAGGGCCGCTTCATCGCTGGCCGCCGAAAGGAACCGGCGATTCTCCCCCGCTACCATGGCCTCCACATCGCCGACCCGCGGCGCAGCGATCGCCAGCCCGCTGGCCATGGCTTCGATCACCGAGATCGGGAACTGCTCGCTGTCGGATGAGAGCGCATAGAGGTCAAATAGCCCCATAACCTCGGCCGGGCGGGCGATGTGGCCCGGCAAATGGACCCGATGACCCACGCCAAGGCGCACAGCTTCAGCGCGAATGGCATCGCGCTCGGGCCCCTCGCCCAGGATCACCAGCTGCCAGTTGTCCGGCAGCGGGGCAAAGGCGCGGACCAGCCGCGGCAGGTTCTTGACCGCGCGCAGGCCCGCCAGGGTGCCAAGCCAGAGTTCCCCCGGATGCTTGATCACCCGCGGCAGCGCATCAGGCCTGGGCTTGCGGCCATAGGCAAAGACCGGGATCGCGTTGGGGATGCGCCGCACCATGGCTGCCGGCTGTTTCCACGCGGTGCGGGCGACATATTCCAGCCGCTGCGATGGCACCACCAGCTTTTGCGCGCGGAACAGGGCAATCCGCCGATAGAGATTGCGGTGCCATTTCAGGCGCTCAGCCTCATCCTGGTTGAAACCATCTTCGTGGTGCACCAGCGGCGGCAGGTGGAGCACTTCGGCAAAGGCGGTGTGCGCCATAACCGCATCCATTGCGCCCCAGTTATAGGTCAGCACCAGATCATAGCCCGCCATGGCCTGGGCCAAGCGCTGCAGGCGGCGTGGAAATGGCGTGCCGGTGAGTGGCGGAAAATCGGGGTAATCGACCGGGATTGCCGGATCGATCAGCCGGGCCGCACCAAGCGCATCGGGCACGGCCGAGACGATGCTGTGCGCCACCTGCGGCCCGAAGGCATTCATCAGCTGGACGGCGCGCATCTCTTTGCCGCCGGGATCGAAGGAGGAATGAAGATGCAGCACCCGCAACCGCGGGGATGGGCCGCGATGCTTCATTTCACCCGGGCCAGCAGCTTGTCGATTGCCGCGACGGCGGCCGGTTCGCCCAAGGTGGGCGCATGGCCGACCTTGGACACGGTCACCGCTTCGGCATCGGGCAGCAGCTTGGCCATCTTCTTGAAGGTCGCGGCGGTCAGCACATCGGACAACTGCCCGCGCAGCAGGGTGACCGGGCGACCGGCCAGGGCCTGAAACGCCGGCCACATATCGACATTGCTGGCGCCATCAGCCTGGGCAAACGGCTCGGCAATCTTCATGTCGTAATCAAAGTGGATGCGGCCATTGCTGCCCACCACCATGCACCGCTTGGCCATAGCCAGCCAATCGATCAGCGTGGCTTGCGGGAAGGTTGGCCCCTGTGATTCGGCAAGCGCGCGGGCGGCGTGCATCCAGGTGGGGAAGTTGCGCGCCTGGCCGACATAGTCGCGGATACGCTCGATCCCTTCCGGGTTCACTTCGGGGCCAATGTCATTCAGCAGGGCCCCGGCCAACCGCTTGGGCGCAGTTGCCGCCAGCAACATCGTCAGCAACCCGCCCAGCGAAGTGCCGATTGCCACCACGCGCTTCAGCTTGGCCTGGTCAAACAGTTCGCCCAGGTCTTCCAGATATTGCATCGGGTTGTAGGTGGCCGAGTCCTTGGCATAGGCGCTGTCACCCCGGCCGCGCAGTTCGACGCAGATCACCCGCCACTCACCCGCCAGCCGCTGGGCCAGTTCCTCAAAATCGCGGGCATTGCGGGTCAGGCCGGGCAGGCAAAGCACCGGCGGCCGGTCCTTGCGTCCCGGATAATCGCGATAATGAAGCTGCAAGCCATCGCGGCTGGTCCAGTAGCCGTCGGTAAACTCGTTCATTTTCTGGCCGGACCCCGGTTAATTGCATCTGATGCAGCGTTGCGGCGCTTGTGCCGCTTCGTGCGAAGGGCCACTATTGCCGGATGCGCGCCGAACCGCAAGTCGCCCCCTATCGAGCCGAT
>JBEEIN010000243.1:0-5207 GCA_041169825.1 Pseudomonadota bacterium | reverse complement strand
CCCACCTTGACTGGGCGATCGCCCGCCATCTCCGCAAGGAACTGACGCCTGAGGAAGGTGCCGCCGCCAAGCTGTGGCACACCGACCTGCAATGGGAAGTGGTCGACAAGTGCCTCCAGCTATTCGGCGGCGCGGGCTATATGAACGAGTACCCGATTGCTCGGATGTGGCGCGGCGCGCGCGTGACCCGGATCTTCGGCGGGACCAACGAAATCATGAAGGAACTGATCGGCCGCACGCTCTGATCAGGGACCGAAATCGGCCAAGGGCGGGGCACCGGCATTCCGGCGTCCCGCCCTTTTCATGTGCCAGTCGCGCCGCTCAGTAAACGCGAATGCGCTTGTCGGGATAGACGCGCACCCGCTTGTCCGGCACCACCCGGCGCGGGATATAGCGGCGGGTGGGCCGGGCGGCGGGGACCCATTCCTCAACCACTTCGGTGCAGTCATGCTGGGGTGCGACCCGCGCCACGACTGCGGTCATTGCCACCGGGACCAGCACCATCATCGGCTGCATCGCATAGCCATAGGCAATCTGGCCCTGGGGATAGCCATAATCGGGCGAACCATAGGCCTGGCCGTAACCCTGGCCATAGCTGGCCATGTAGCGATCCAGATAGCTCTCGCAGTAATCGCGGGCGCGGCGGCGGTCAGACGCGTCGCCCAGGGCCGCGCCGGCCACGGCACCGGTTACGCCGCCCACCACGGCGCCAATCGTCCGGTGGCCCCGCCCCGCGATGGCACTGCCGGCGATCCCGCCGATCAGCCCACCGACCACGGTCCCGCCAGTCCTGCCATTGCCGCCATACCGCCGGCGGCATTCCGTCAGCCAATTGGCGCGCTCGTCCTCCCAGGCGACACGTTGCATGTCGCGCTGGTCCATCGGCCGCGGGTCATAGGCGCTGGGAATCGGCGGCAGCGGGGGCTGGCCCTCCGCCACCGGCCCCTGCTTCCATGCGGGCAGCGGATCGTCGATCGTATCGCCGAACACCCGACCCTCTGCATCCATGGCCGGCTGTCTGGCCAGCACCGGAGTTGCCAATCCGGCCAGCCCAACAGCCAAAACAAGACGAAGCGCCTTCCCACGCAAAACCATAGCGACCCCTTGACCCGCCGGGTCATGTCCCGGCTTTAATCAGGGGTTTAGCATCGAATCGCCCGGAAAACCAAGCCGGTTCAGCAGCTTGTGATTGATCTGTCCCGTTTCGGAGCGATTATATCGCCGGGGCGATTGCCTGAGCCAGGGCTTCGATCCCGGCGGCATCTTCGGCATCGAAACGGGCGGGTTCTGGGCTGTCGAGATCAATCACCGCGATTACCTGACCATCGCGCCAGACCGGCACCACCAGTTCCGACTGGCTCGCCGCATCGCAGGCAATATGGCCGGGAAAGGCATGGACATCGGGGACAAGTTGCGTCGCGCCATGTGCCAGCGCCGCGCCGCACACACCCTGGCCCGCGGCAATCCGGATGCAGGCCGGCTTGCCCTGAAACGGGCCCAGCACCAGATTGCCATCGACCGTGCGATAGAACCCGGCCCAGTTCAGTTGCGGCAGGAATTGCCAGATCAGCGCCGCCAGGTTGGCCATATTGGCCATGCCATCCGGTTCATCGTGAACCAGCGCCTGCGCTGCCGCCACAAGCTCGGCATAGAGTTCGGACTTGGGCTGGTTGGGATCGGGGCTGAAAGCAAACATGGCCCCGCCATAGGGCAAAGCCGCCAGCGCCAAAAGACCCCCGTCAAAAGGTCCATTGTCGTCGCGGCTTTGGCCGCTTATCACGCAGGTTATGTCCAGAACCCGCAAGTGGCTGTTTGGCAGCCTCGCCGTCCTCGTCGTCCTGTTTGGCCTTGGCTATGTCCTGACGCGCCCGACCCCGTCGGAACATACGCCCGATGAACTGTCGGGCCGTGATCCGCTGATCGTCGAACCGAAGGTCGAGCGTTTCCCCTCGATCCGCATCGCCAAGCCGATTGGCTGGGCGGCAGGAGAAGCACCGACGGCAGCCAAGGGTCTGGTGGTCAATCGCTTCGCCGAAGGCCTGCAGCATCCGCGCGTGATCCTGGTCCTGCCAAATGGCGACGTCATTGCGGCGGAAACCGATGCCCCCAAGGGCAATCTTGGCAATGGGCTGGAGGCGCTGGTCGCCAAGTTCCTGATGGGCGGCGCTGGTGCGCAAAAGGGTTCGCCTGATCGGCTGGTGCTGCTGCGCGATGCCGATGGTGACGGCAAGGCGGAGGAACGCCATGTCCTGCGCCAGGGCAATGGCCTCGCTTCGCCCTCGGGGCTCGGCTGGCGTGATGGCACGCTTTACGTCGCCAACCACAATGCTGTTCTGTCGTTCCCCTATCAGCTGGGCGATACCGCACTGAACGGCGCGCCGAAGAAGCTGATGGACCTGCCGGCGGCCGGCAACCACTGGATGCGCAATCTGGTGCTCAGCGCCGATGGGGCAAAGCTTTATGTCGCCGTTGGTTCGGCCTCGAACATTGCCGAAAAGGGCTTTGAGATCGAAAAGGGCCGCGCGGCAATCTGGGAACTTGATCTCAAGACGCTGCGGGCGCGCCAGTTTGCCCAGGGTTTGCGCAATGCCAACGGGATGGACTGGAACCCCTCGACCGGGGAACTCTGGACCGTGGTCAATGAGCGCGACATGCTTGGGCCCGATCTCGTGCCCGATTACCTGACCAACGTGCCGGTCGGCGCCCATTATGGCTGGCCGTGGATCTACTGGAAGAAGTACGACGACGATCGCGTCGTCGGCATCCCGCCAGACTATATCGATGAATATGTCCGCAAGCCCGAGTTTGGCCTCGGTTCGCACATGGCGCCACTCGGCCTGGCCTTCGTGCGCGGCGGCGAAAAGATGGGACAGGCCTTTGCCAACGGCGCCTTCATCGCCCGCCATGGCTCATGGAACCGCGAACCGCTGACCGGTTATGACGTGGTCTTTGTCGCCTTTGATGCCAACGGCAATCCCCAGGGCAAGCCGATCCCGGTGCTGACTGGCTTCCTCAGCGGCAAGAAGGAAACCCGCGGCCGACCGACCTGGGTGGCCTTTGACAAGACCGGGGCCTTGCTGGTCACCGATGACACCGGCGGGATGATCTGGCGGGTCAGCGCGCCTGGCGCCAAGCCGGGGCCAGCGGTCCGTCCGGTGGTCACTGCGCGCATGCCCGCCCAGCGTGAGCTCGACGGCAATCTGGAAGCGCAGTACCGCGCCGGGTTCAAGCAGACCGGCGGCGACCAGTAAGGGTTAGAGCGACTGGCCGGCGCGTCCGGCCAGTTCGGTCACGAATTGCCAGGCGACCCGGCCCGAGCGGGCACCGCGGCGCTTGGCCCATTCCAGCGCCTCACCCTGATCCCAGCTGAGACCAAGGCTGGCGCAATAACCAGCAACGATCGCCAGGTAATCGTCCTGGCTGCAGGCGTGGAATCCGATCGACAGGCCAAACCGGTCAGCCAGCGCGAGCTTGTCATCCACCGCGTCGCGCGGATTGATCGGATCGTCCTGTTCGGCGGCATGGCGCGGCACGATCGCGCGGCGGTTGGCTGTAACGGCCAGCCGGACATTGGCTGGCCGCGCATCGACCCCGCCTTCCAGCCACGAACGCAGCACGCGCGGGCCCTCGCTGTCGCCATCGGCAAAGCCCAGGTCGTCAATGAAGACCAGGAAGCGGCGCTGCTGGGCCCCCAACGCGCTGAACAGCCGGGGCAAGGCGGCAAAGGCATCGGGCGCAACCTGCACCAGCGCCAGCGCGGCCGGATCCTGTTCTTGCGCGGCGATCACGCTGGCGCGCAGCAGGGCAGACTTGCCCATCCCGCGCGCGCCCCACAGCAGCATGTCGTGCGCGGCGTGGCCGGCGGCCAGGCGCGCGACATTGGCCGTCACCAGTGCCTTCTGGGCATCAACCCCCTTCAGCAGGGCAAGCGGCGGTGCCGCCAGATGGCCGACCGCCCGCGCACCATTCCGTTCCCAGACATAGGCCGGGGCGCTGGTCCAATCGGGCATGGCGGGCAGAGCGCCCGCCAGCCGTTCGAGCGCAGCGGCAATCCGGGCCAGGGGGTCACCCTGGTCGGTCATCCCGCCAGCGCCTCGGCATCAAGCGCATAAAGCAGGTCCGCGCCCGCCGTGGCCGGTACTTTCAGCCCGCGCGCTTCGGTGGCGATATGCCGCGCGAAGTATTGCGCGACCACCGCCTTGGCCTTGGCCTGCGGGCTATCGTCTCCCGCCAGCGCCCGGGCCTGGCGCTGCAACTGCCAGCCCGCCACGGCCACGGCACTCATCGTGCAGAACGGCACGCTGCCAGCCAGTCGGTCATCAAGGCTGGCCTCATCGATCATCCACTTCGCCACGGCAGCGCAATCGACGGCCAGAGCCGCCAGTTCGGGGGCGTCGCCGCAGTCCTGTGTGATCTCATGGAATAGCGACGCCAAGACGCCGCCCTGTTCATAGCCCAGCTTGCGGGTGACCAGGTCAGCGGCCTGAATCCCGTTGGTGCCTTCATAGATCGGGGCGATCCGCGCATCGCGATAATGCTGGGCTGCACCGGTTTCCTCAACAAAGCCCATCCCGCCGTGGATCTGCACGCCCAGGCTGGCCACTTCGCAACCGATGTCGGTGCCCCAGGCCTTGAGCATCGGTACCAGGCAATCGGCGCGCAGTTGCGCGGCATTGTCACCCAGCGCGCCGCGATCGACCTGACCGGCGGTGTAGTAGAGCAAGGCGCGCGACCCTTCGGTCAGCGCCCGCATCCGCAGGATCATCCGGCGCACGTCGGGATGCTCGATGATCGCCACCGGTTCGCGGCTCGATCCGCCAGCGCGGGCCGACTGCACGCGTTCGCGGGCATAGTGCCGGGCCTGTTGCAGTGCGCGCTCGGCAATCTGCACACCCTGGTTGCCCACGTTGATCCGGGCCGAGTTCATCATCGTGAACATCGCCTTCAGGCCTTCGTTTTCATGCCCGACCAGTTCGCCGATGCACTCATCGTTGTCGCCAAAGCTCATCACGCAGGTCGGGCTCGCCATGATGCCCAGCTTGTGCTCGATGCTGACGCAGCGCAGGTCATTGCGCGGCCCCAGCGAGCCGTCGGGCTTCACGTGATACTTGGGGACCACGAACAGCGAGATGCCGCGGCTCCCGGCCGGCGCACCCGGCGTGCGCGCCAGGACCAGATGGATGATATTGCCCGCCAGGTCATGCTCG
>JBEEIN010000242.1:0-8179 GCA_041169825.1 Pseudomonadota bacterium | reverse complement strand
GTTTCGACGCCAATTTCGCGCAACACCGCAATCGAGGCATTGCGCATGATTTGATATTCTTTGTCCGTCAGCGTCAGCGCCGGGGCGACTGTGATGGAATCGCCGGTATGCACACCCATCGGATCGACGTTTTCGATCGAGCAGATGATGATGGCATTGTCGTTCCGGTCACGGACGACTTCCATCTCATATTCCTTCCAGCCGAGCAGCGATTCCTCGATCAGGACTTCGGTAGTCGGGCTGGCATCGAGGCCCGAACGGACAATCGCCTCAAACTCGGCCTTGTTATAGGCCACGCCGCCGCCGGTGCCGCCCAGGGTAAAGCTGGGGCGGATGATCGACGGCAGGCCGGTGCGTTCGAGCACGGCAAAGGCTTCCTCGATCGTGTGGGCCACGCCGGAACGGGCGGATTCGAGCCCGATCTTGTCCATCGCCTCGCGGAAGCGCTGGCGGTCTTCGGCCTTGTCGATCGCATCGGCATCGGCGCCGATCATCTTGACGCCGAACTTTTCCAGCGTGCCATCGTTGAACAGCGCCAGCGCGGTGTTCAGCGCCGTCTGCCCGCCCATGGTCGGCAGGACGGCATCGGGCCGCTCCTTTTCGATGATCCGGGCGACCACGGCCGGCGTGATCGGCTCAATATAGGTCGCGTCGGCGAATTCCGGATCGGTCATGATCGTCGCCGGGTTCGAGTTGACCAGGATCACCCGGTACCCCTCTTCCTTGAGCGCCTTGATCGCCTGAGTGCCGGAATAGTCGAACTCGCAGGCCTGGCCGATAATGATCGGCCCGGCACCAATGACGAGGATCGAGGAGATGTCAGTGCGCTTCGGCATCAGGCGAGGCCTTCGATGAATTTCTGGAAGAGATAGAAGCTGTCCATCGGACCGGGGCTAGCCTCGGGGTGGTACTGCACCCCGAAGGCCTTCTTGCCCTTGATCGCGATGCCGCAGTTGCTGCCGTCGAACAGGGAAACGTGGGTTTCCTCGACATTGTCCGGCAGCGCGGTGTTATCGACGGCGAAGCCGTGGTTCATCGAGGTGATTTCCACCACGCCGTCTTCCAGCCGCTTGACCGGGTGGTTCGCGCCACGGTGGCCCTGGTGCATCTTGGTGGTCTTGGCCCCGGCAGCCAGCGCCAGCATCTGGTGGCCCAGGCAGATCCCGAACAGCGGCACATCGCGTTCGAGCAGGCCCTGGATCACCGGCACGGCATAGGCCCCAGTCGCGGCCGGATCGCCCGGGCCGTTGGACAGGAACACGCCGTCCGGCTCCAGCGCGAGCACACCGCTCAGCGGGGTTTGCGCGGGAACGACGGTGACCTTGGCCCCGGCCTTCACGAGGTTGCGGAAGATGTTGTCTTTCGCGCCATAGTCGATCGCAACGACATGCGGGCGCTGATCGTGCGGCGAGCGGCCATAGCCCTTGCCCAGGGTCCAGACGCTACCTTCCCAGTTCTCGATCTCTTCGCGGCTGACGACGCGGGCGAGGTCCATGCCTTCCAGGCCGGGCCAGTCGCGGGCCCGCTTGATCAGGGCGGGAATATCGAACTTGCCCGAAGGTTCATGCGCGATCACCGCGTTGGGCGCGCCCGAAAGACGGATGCGGCGGGTCAGCGCGCGGGTATCGATCCCGGCCAGACCGATCTTGCCCTTGCCCGCCAGCCAATCGCCAAAGGTGCCTTCAGCGCGGAAGTTGCTGGGCGCGGTCACGTCTTCACGCACCACGCAGCCGACAGCGCCATCGACCTTGGCCTCAAGGTCTTCCTCATTCACGCCAACATTGCCGATGTGCGGGAACGTGAAGGTCACGACCTGCCCGGCGTAACTGGGATCGGTCATCACTTCCTGATAGCCGGTCATCGCGGTGTTGAAGCAAACCTCGCCCACCGCAGCGCCGGATGCACCGAAGCCGTGGCCCCAGAGCACCGTACCGTCGGCAAGCACAAGGACTCCCGTCGCACCCTGCGGTTGGGGTGCGTGCGAAGAGGCGGCGTCGGCCATGAAGAGGCGCTCCGAATAAAGGGGTTCCAGCGATGTCGCTAAGGCACCGCCGCTAGAGAGGATGGCCCCCAGCGTCAACCTATGAAAAGCCGAAAAATCCGGCTAGGCGGGTTCTTTCCCCAATCCCGAGAGAGATAATGCTGAGAGATACCATCAAGGCCGCCCAGATCGAGTCGATGAAGGCCGGCGACAAGACCCGGTTGGCCGCCGTCCGGTTGATCCTTGCCAAGCTGAAGGACAAGGACATCGAACTGCGCACCGCCAGCAATATTCCCGATGACGATGTGGTGGTCACCGACGTGCTGCAAAAGATGGCCAAGCAGCGCCGCGAATCGATCACCCTCTATGAGCAGGGTGGACGCCAGGAGCTGGCCGAGGTCGAAAAGGCCGAGCTGGCCGTGATCGAGACCTTCCTGCCCCAGCAGATGGGCGACGAGGAGGTAAAAGCCGCGATCGCCGCAATTATTGCCGAGACCGGCGCCGAGGGGATGAAGGACATGGGCAAGGTGGTGGCCGCGCTCAAGGCCAAGCATGGCACCCAGCTTGACATGGGCAAGGCCTCTGGCCTGGTCAAAGCCGCGCTGGGGTGAGCCGCAAAAACAATGCAGGTCCGCGACTATGGCCGCGGACCTGCAAGGAATTAAGCTGACGCCTTAGCCGGCAGTCAGACCGCCAATGTCGGTCTTGATCCGGCCCAGCAGCATCATCGCAAAGGCCGTGGCAAGCGAGGCTGCCGCCGCGATGGCGATATTGCCAGCTACGGCGGAGAACTGCGCACCAATCGCCGGGACATTCGCCAGTGCGCTGCCGACGGCCGGCATCACGACCACCATGACGCCGGTAACCACCATCCGGTCAGCCGCCAGGGTTATTCCCGCGATCAGGCCGAGTACTACCAGTATCAGTGAAGTGTTCAGTGTTCCGAGCGCAACGAAACCCGCGACGACGGCAAGAACTATCCCGGCGACACGCGCCAGTGAGCTAACCTTATTCAGCATCTTCTTCCCTCCTGTTTTCAGGGGCGGAACCGGTGACGCTTTAAAAGATGAACTATACTATTTCCCCCGGGCCGCCCCAGCGACCCAGTTTCAAATTATACCAATCGCGCGAATTGCAAAGCGATGTGACGCTACGGCAAGCTTTCATCCACAACTATCGGGTACAAGCCTGTGGGGATTACCCGGCAATGGTTGAGGGGCGGCGGCGAGCGGTATAGGAGCCGAACATGGCCCTTTCCCCGCAATGGCTTGATGAACTCCGCGCCCGGGTGACGCTTTCCAGCGTCATTTCCCGGACGACGCGGCTGACCAAGGCGGGGTATGAATTCAAGGCCTGCTGCCCGTTCCATAACGAGAAAAGCCCTAGTTTCACGGTCAACGACCAGAAGGGCTTCTATCACTGCTTTGGCTGCGGCGCGCATGGCGATGTGATCCGCTGGATGACCGACCAGCGCGGGCTGTCGTTCATGGACGCGGTCAAGGAACTGGCGAGCGAAGCCGGGATGGAGGTCCCCGCCCCGGATCCGCGCGCGGCCAAGGTGGCCGAACAGCGCGACACCCTGCATGACGTTATGACGGCGGCGCAGGACTGGTTTGTTGCGCAACTGGCCGGTCCGGAAGGGGCGAAGGCCCGGGCCTACCTGGGCACGCGCGGCTTTGATGCCCACACGATCCAGCGCTTTGGCTTTGGCTATGCCCCCGAAGGCCGCCAGGCGATGAAGGCGGCGCTCAAGGACCTGCCCGAGGCCAAGCTGATCGAGGCCGGCCTGCGCATCGCGGTGGATGAAAAGGAACCCTATGACCGGTTCCGGGGCCGGTTGATGCTGCCGATCGAGGATGCGCGCGGCCGGGTGATCGCCTTTGGCGGACGCATCCTTGATGCCCAGAAGACCGACGCGCCAAAGTATCTCAACTCGCCCGACACGCCGCTGTTCGACAAGGGGCGCACGCTTTACAACCTGCATCGCGCAGGCCCTGCCAGCCGCCAGACCGGGCGGATCGTGGTAGTCGAAGGCTATATGGATGTGATCGCTCTGGCCGCGGCCGGGATCACCGATGCAGTCGCGCCGCTGGGGACCGCTCTGACTGACCGGCAGATCGAACTGCTGTGGCGGCTGGTTGAAACGCCGATCCTTTGTTTCGACGGCGATGCTGCGGGGCAACGCGCGGCGATGCGGGCGATTACCCGTGCCCTGCCCCTGCTCCGCCCGGCTCATTCACTCAAGATCGTCCGCCTGCCGCCGGGGCTCGATCCGGATGACCTGATCAAGCAACAGGGCGTCGCGGCAATGGAACGGCAACTCGCCAGTGCCCGTTCGCTGGTCGAAGTGCTGTGGGAGCATGAGCGCGATGCCGCCCCGCTGGCCACGCCAGAGGACAAGGCCGGCTTGAAGGCGCGGCTGCTGGCACACGTCGAGACGATTGCCGACCGCGACATCCAGGCGCTCTACAAGCGCGAACTGCTTGAGCGGTTTTCCGAATTTGCCTTTCCGCGCCGGGAAAGCCGGGATTGGCGCAAGCCCAATGCCCTGCCGCGCCCCCAGTCGCGGGTCCGTCGGGCCCCGCCACGCGATGCGCTGTCTGCCGCCATCCTGGCCGGACTGCTGCGTTTTCCGGACCAGATCGGCCGTCATGCCGAGGCACTGGGCCAGGCCGGGCTGGCCGACCCACGCTTTGACGTGCTGCTCGATGCGGCCGACTCGGCAGTAACGCTTGAAATCGGGGCGATGGAACCCATATTGGCCGAACGGGGTATGGCTGCCCCGACCCCTGAGGAATACGCCGCAATGCGCTTTGGCTTTCTGGCCGATGCCATTCCACCGGAACAGGCCCGCGCCGAACTTGCCCAGGCAATCGGCTTGCTGGTTGAGCGTCCGGCCCTGGAAGCCGCGCTGGCGGCAGCGACGAAGCGCTTTGAAAGCGACCTTTCTGAGGGGGCCTATGCTGAACAGCAAAGGCTGTTGAAGAGAAAACTGGAATTCGATGCGCGCTTGCGGCAAATGGCCAGCGCGCGAGCGGGGGTGGCATAGCCTTCCCTGCCCAACAAACGGCGGACTAATGGACGAAGACGATAACATCGGCGGCGGTAATGAGGGTGGCGATGCCCCGCTGATTGATCTCAACGAAGCCTCGATCAAGAAGCTGATTGCCCGGGCCAAGCGCCGCGGGGTGATCACGGTTGACGAGCTGAACGAGGCCCTGCCGCAAGACCAGATGACCTCTGAGCAGATCGAGGACATCATGGCCGCGATCAGCGAGATGGGCGTCAACATCGTCGAAAGCGACGAGGACGCTGTCGATCCGGACGAGAAGGAAGTCGAGGAGATCGACGAGCAGCCGGACGGCATGGCCGAACGGCCCGACCTGATCAAAAAGAAGGAAACGGTCGAGCGGACCGATGACCCCGTGCGCATGTATCTGCGTGAAATGGGCGCGGTCGAATTGCTCAGCCGCGAAGGCGAAATCGCCATCGCCAAGCGGATCGAAGCCGGTCGTGACACGATGATCCTGGGCCTGTGCGAAAGCCCGATCACCTTCCACGCGATCATTCAATGGTCCGAAGCCCTCAACAACGAGGAAATGCAGCTGCGCGAGATCCTCGATCTCGATGCCATGCTGTCCAAGGAACCCGCGCCCGAAAGCCTCTCCGAAGACGGCGAAGCCGAAGGCGATGGCGAAATCTCCGAAGCCACGGCTGGCCCTTCCTACAAGGAGGAAGAGGACATCGAGGAAGAATCGGCCGATGACGAGGATGAGGACGGCATCGAGCGCCGCGCCCGCCGTCCGGTTGAGGAAGAGGAAGAGGACAACACCCTCAGCCTCGCGCAGATGGAAGCCCAGCTTAAGCCGCACGCGCTGGAAAAGTTTGCCGAGATCACCTCGCTCTTCAAGAAGTTCGAAAAGTTGCAGGCCGAACGGCTTGAGGTGATGGGCGCTGGCGGGGTGTTCTCCGCGGCGAAGGAAAAGACCTATCAGCAGCTGCGCGAAGACCTGACCGCACAGGTTGAATCGGTCCAGTTCCACGCGACCAAGATCGAATACCTGGTCGACAACCTCTATGCCTTTAACCGCCGCCTGACCGCCCTCGGCGGCCAGATGCTGCGCCTGGCTGAGCGTCACAAGGTCAACCGCAAGGACTTCCTCGACAGCTATGTCGGCCACGAGCTGGATGATGGCTGGCTGCAGGCCATGGCTGGCAAGGACAAGAAGTGGGCGGCCTTCGCCGAGAACGAAGCCGACGCGGTTGAGCGCATCCGTGCCGAAATCGCCGACATTGCCTCGGCCACGGGCATGAGCCTCAACGAATTCCGCCGGATCGTGAACATGGTCCAGAAGGGCGAGCGCGAGGCGCGCATCGCCAAGAAGGAAATGGTTGAGGCGAACCTGCGGCTGGTGATCTCGATCGCCAAGAAGTACACCAACCGCGGCCTGCAATTCCTGGACCTGATCCAGGAAGGCAACATCGGCCTGATGAAGGCGGTCGACAAGTTCGAGTACCGCCGCGGTTACAAGTTCAGCACCTATGCCACCTGGTGGATCCGGCAGGCGATCACCCGTTCGATCGCCGACCAGGCCCGCACCATCCGTATTCCGGTGCACATGATCGAAACGATCAACAAGCTGGTCCGCACCAGCCGCCAGTTCCTGCACGAGCAAGGGCGCGAGCCCACGCCCGAGGAAATGGCCGAGCGCCTGTCGATGCCGCTCGAAAAGGTCCGCAAGGTGATGAAGATCGCCAAGGAGCCGATCTCGCTCGAAACGCCGATCGGCGACGAGGAAGATTCGCACCTGGGCGATTTCATCGAGGACAAGAACGCGATCATCCCGGTCGATGCGGCGATCCAGGCCAACCTCAAGGAAACGGTGACCCGCGTCCTTGCCAGCCTGACCCCGCGCGAGGAACGCGTGCTGCGCATGCGCTTCGGCATCGGCATGAACACCGATCACACGCTGGAAGAAGTCGGCCAGCAGTTCTCGGTGACGCGCGAACGTATCCGCCAGATCGAGGCCAAGGCGCTGCGCAAGCTCAAGCACCCCAGCCGCAGCCGCAAGATGCGTTCGTTCCTCGATCAGTAAAGTCCCTTGCCTTACGCCCCTTACCGTCGTTAACTGGCGGCGGTAAGGGTTGCGGAAAGCGAGGAACTTGTGGAACTTTCCGAGGCAGGCCAGACGGCCTCGCCCGTTGCTGGCCCACCGCGTGAGGCAGCCTCCGCGCAGGATGCGCTTGGCCAGCTGGCCGGGCGCTACAGCCCGGCGCAGCAGCGCTTCCGGCCCGAGGATTCGCCCTTTACCACCCTGTTCGCGGACATCACCCACCGCTGCAACATGGCGTGCCGCAACTGCTACATCCCCGTGCGCGATCTGCCAGACCTGCCGGTGGACTGGCTTTACGACATCCTCGCCCGCCTGCCGCGCCGCACCCGCATCCGCCTGGTCGGCGCGGAACCGACAATGCGCGAGGATCTGCCGGAGATCATCGCCGAGGTTCGCCGGCTGGGCCATCTGCCGGTCATCCTGTCCAACGGGCTGAAGCTGGGCCGCGAAGCCTATGTGGCGAAGCTCAAGGCGGCGGGCCTCGGCACGGCCTATCTCTCGATGAACGGCGGCCTGCGAGACGATCTCTATGAGGAGATCGACGAGCTGGCCTGTGCCGACCGCAAGCGCAAGGCGCTGGAAAACCTGCTCGCCCACAAGCTGCATGTCACTGTTGGCTTGATCGTCGTGCCGGGCTGCAATGACGCACACCTGGCGGAATTCCTGCCCTGGCTGATGTCGCGCGGAGTGCGTGACGTCCACCTGCGTTCGGTGGGCGAGGTCGGCAACTACATGGCCGGCAAGTCGCTCTCGCTCGACCGGCTGGAAGCAGCGATGCGCGCCAGCCTGCCAGAACAGGCCCCCGCCCCCGAACTGCTGCGCGCCTATGGTTCAAGCCGGGACTTCCGCGTCGGCAAGGTCAACATCCAGCTTACCGAATGGCCGGAACTGGGCAGTCTGGAGCGCGGCCGCATCGCGCCCGACGGCTGGCTGGAACCCATGTTCGAAAGCATCGTCGCCAATGCCGGTTCTTACTGAGGCACAGCCCCTTTCGCGCGAGGCCTTCCGCGCCGCCCTGCTGGATCAGGTCGCCGATGTGCGGGCAGAGGATACGCGGCTGTGGCGGCTGCTTGATGCCGGCCGT
>JBEEIN010000241.1:0-7147 GCA_041169825.1 Pseudomonadota bacterium | reverse complement strand
AGTCGAGGGCGGGGCCTTCCGCGTGGAAGAGGTCGAAACCCGGCCGACCCGGCGCAATCCCTGGCCGCCGTTCACCACATCGACCCTGCAGATGGAAGCCGCGCGAAAGCTGGGGTTCTCGGCGGCGCATACCATGCGGGTGGCGCAGACGCTGTATGAGGCCGGCGCGATCACCTATATGCGGACCGATGGGGTGCAGATGGATCCCAGCGCCATCTCCGCGGCGCGGAAGGCAATCAGTGATCGCTTTAACAGCGGCCATTATCTACCTGAAAAACAGCGTCATTATGAAACTAAGGCCAAAAACGCGCAGGAAGCCCACGAGGCCATCCGCCCGACCGATTTCGGCCGCGATCACTTTGGCAGCGGGGATGAGGCGCGGCTTTATGAGCTGATCTGGAAGCGGGCGATTGCCAGCCAGATGGCGAGCGCCAATATCGAGCGAACGACAGTAACCCTGCGCGATGCCACCGGCCAGCATGAACTGCGGGCGACCGGGCAGGTCGTCAAATTCCCCGGATTCCTTGCGGTCTATGATGAGACGCTCGACCAGAAGCCGGGCGAGGACGAGGACGACAGCGGGCTGTTGCCGGTGATGCACAAAGGGGACAACCCGGCCAAGCAGGGGGTTGAGGCGGTGCAACACTTCACACAGCCGCCGCCACGCTACTCCGAAGCAACGCTGGTCAAGCGGCTGGAAGAACTCGGTATCGGACGCCCGTCGACCTATGCGGCGACGATCCAGGTGCTGAAGGACCGCAACTATGTCCGCACCGAGAAGAACCGCTTCTTTGCCGAGGAATCGGGTCGGCTGCTGACCGCCTTCCTTGAGCGCTTCTTCCCACGCTATGTCGCCTATGACTTTACCGCCGGCATGGAAGAGGAACTGGACGACGTTTCGGGCGGCCGGGCCGAGTGGAAGGCCGTGCTGGCCGCGTTCTGGAAGGACTTCAAGCCCAAGTCCGACGAGGTGATGGGTCAGAAGCCATCGGAAGTGACCGAAGCGCTGGACGAATACCTTTCGGACTATCTGTTCCCCGCTCAGGAAGACGGCGGCGATCCGCGCAAGTGCCCGAATTGCGGCACCGGCCGACTGGCGCTGCGTGGCGGGCGGTTCGGGGCGTTCGTGGCCTGCTCGAACTATCCGGAGTGCAAGTTTACCCGCAAGTTTGCCCAACCGGGCGGTGCCGGGGCCGAAGCCGATGGCGAACTGGGCACTCACCCCGAAACGGGCGAAACGATCAGCCGCAAGGTCGGCCGGTTCGGCCCCTATGTCGAAATGGGGAGTGGCAAGGAAGCCAAGCGCAGCTCGATCCCCAAGGACATCGGCGAACTGGACCTGGACTGGGCGGTCAAGCTGCTAAGCCTGCCGCGCACCGTGGGTAACCACCCCGAAAGCGGCGAGCCGATCACCGCCAGCCTGGGCCGCTATGGCCCCTATCTGGCGCACCAGGGCAAGTACGCCAAGCTGCGCTCAACCGCCGAGATCTTCGAAACCGGCATGAACAGCGCCGTGGCCAAGCTGGCCGAAGCGGCGGCGGGCGGCGGGCGGCGGGCTCGTGCCGCTGCCGAACCGCTCAAGACCTTTGGCCCGCACCCGGACAGTGGCGGCGAGATGAAGCTGATGGCCGGGCGCTATGGCCCCTATGTCACCGATGGGACGACCAATGCCACTCTGCCGCGCGACAAGCAGCCCGAGGCGCTGACGGCCGAGGAAGCGGCTACGCTGATTACCGAAAAGGCTGCCAAGGGCCCGGCCAAGAAGGGTGGCCGCAAGAAGGCTGCGCCAAAGAAGAAGGCCCCGACTAAAAAGGCAGCGGCGAAGAAGAAGGCCGACTGATGTCGGATAAGTTCGCTAAACACAAACAGCCGTGGAAGGCGGACGAGGTGGCCAAGCTGCGCACCCTGGCCGCCAAGGGCAAGGGCCTGAAGGAAATTGCCAAGGCGCTGAACCGCAGCGAGGAGTCGACCAAGGACCGCGCCAAAATCGATGGGATCGGGATCGCGAAGCTGCGCTAAAGGTTCCGGATCTGTTGAGCCAAAGCTTTAGCGATGGCGGCGTGGCCGGCCATGTTCGGGTGCCAAGGGGCATTGGCCGGGGGGCCATTGGGGACCGGGCCGGCACTCCATGGCCGCGCATCACAAGGCGTATGCTGCGCCGAAAGGCGGCGGGCATCTAGCACTTCGGCGCGCTCTTTCCGTGCGGCGCGTGCGGTAATCTCTGCCAATCGCTGACCCATCAGCCGCATGATCTGCGCGTTTTCCCCATTCAAGCCGAGTTTGGCGCAGGCGTTTGGCGGCACCAGCTGCACATACTGAACGAAGATCAGGCGCGAGGCTGGCGCGCGGGCCCGTACGGCGCGGGCAATCGCCCGCAGCGCCGCTTCGGTGCGGGCATAGTCTTGTTCCGTCGGCAGCTTCAGCGTGGGGCAGGGGCGGGCCATGCCACCAAAGCTTAGGCCCTTGGCAGGATCACAACTTGCAGCGGCCAGGTTCATCACATAGCCCAGATCATTCCCGCCGATCGTGATTGTTACCAGCCTGGTATCGGGGGTTATGGCCGCAATTTGGGGGGGAAGCTCGTTCCAGCCTTCAAGGACATGGGTCGTGGTTGCCCCATTGCAGGCCGCATCGGTCAGTTCGAGCTGCAATTCGACCGCGAGGAGGCTGGCATAGTTGACCGAGCTTCGGCCGCATCGCGCTGGCGTATCCGTTTTAAGCCCACCCAAACTTGTGCCAGCGGCGAAGGAGCTGCCAAGCGAGACATAACGCCTGCTGCCCGGATCCGCCGGATGATGAGCACAGCCAGCGGCGAGCAGGGCCGCAGTCAATAGAGAGAAGGCTGGCTTTACTTCACCCATTCCAGCCCAAGCTCTTCATAGATTTCCTTGTCGTCGCCCCACTTCTCGTCGACCTTGACGTGGAGGAAGAGGTGGACCTTGGTGCCCAGCAATTCGCTCAGTTCCTTGCGCGCCGCCTCGCCGATCGATTTCAGCCGCGTGCCGCCCTTGCCCAGGACGATGCCCTTCTGGCTATCGCGCGCGATCACGATCTGCTGGTGGATTTCAACCGAGCCATCGGGGCGCTGGGTATAGCTTTCGGGGCGGACCGTGCTGTCATAGGGCAGCTCGTCATGCAGCTGGCGGTAGAGCTGTTCGCGGGTGATTTCGGCGGCCAGCAGGCGTTCGCTGGCATCGGAAACCTGATCCTCGGGATAGTGCCACGGACCTTCGGGCATCAGTTCGGCCAACCGGGCCTTCAGTTCGGGCACGCCATCCCCCGTCAGCGCCGAGATGAAGAACACCTCGGAAAACTGGCCCTCGCCGGCCAGTTTCTGGGCGGTGATCAGCAGCGGTTCCTTGGCTGTTTCATCAACCTTGTTAAGGACCAGGATCTTGCGCTCGGGGCGGCCTTCGAGGCTGGCGAGGATCGGATCGAGATAATCGAGCTTCTTCTTGCGGCCATCAACGATCAGCAGGATCGCATCAGCCTCTGCCGCGCCTTCCCAGGCGGCATTGACCATGGCCCGATCCAGCCGGCGGCGCGGTTCGAACAGGCCGGGGGTGTCAGCCAGGATGATCTGGGCCGGGCCTTCCAGCGCGATCCCCATCAACCGGGCGCGGGTGGTTTGCGCTTTGGCCGAAACGATTGCCACCTTCTGGCCGACCAGTGCATTGACCAGGGTGGACTTGCCCGCATTGGGGGCACCGAGCACGGCGATCAGGCCGCAGCGTTCACTATTCGAGTTTTCAGTCATTGCGACGCGCATAGCGGACTGGCGCGGAAATAGGGAGGGAAGAAAGTACGGCCCTTCACCTTTGGGTGACTGCGTTCCGACAAGCGCAGGATGGGCGGGGTTGGGGGTGCCTATCAGAGCTGAACCTAGCCAAACCGCTTCATGAATTCCTCTGCCGCCTTGGTTTCGGCATCCTGCTTGCTAGCCGCGGTGGCTTCGGCCTCGCCCACGCCGTGGACGCTGACGGCAACGGTGAAGCGGGCGGCGTGATCGGGGCCGGTCCGCTCAACCAGGCGGTATTCGGGCATCCGGCGGCGATTGCCCGCACACCATTCCTGCAAGGCGGACTTGGGATGCTTGCGCTGGCCGGTTTGGCCGCCCACGGCATCGGCCCAGAGGCGGCGCACCATGGTGCGGGTTTCATCGAAGCCGTGGGTAACAAAGCTGGCGCCGATCAGCGCCTCCATCACGTCGCCCAGGATATTCTCGCTGTCCGCCCCGCCATCGTCGCGGGCCTGTTTGCCCAGCCTGATATGGCTGCCCAGCCCGATGCCGCGGGCGACGCGGGCGCAGGTGGCACGTGAGACCAGGGCGTTGAGGCGCTGCGAAAGGCGGCCTTCATTGCCGGTTTCTGCTGAATGGAGCCATTCGGCAATGACCAAACCCAGCACGCGATCACCCAGGAATTCCAGCCGCTGGTAATCGCGCGCCGCGCCGGTTGAGCCATGGGTCAGGGCTTCCAGCCAGAGTGCTTCATCGACCGGCGGGCGGCCAGCCAATTCAGTGAGGAAGGCGAGAGTTTCTGTAGCAAGCATGGCGCGATCAGAAGGTTCCGCCGATCCGGTTCCACCGGGCTGCCGAGAACCAGGTCCACGGCTTGAGCCATTCGGCACTGCCATCGGTTGACCACATCACGATCGAAGCACGGCCAACCAGATTGTCCATCGGCACCAGGCCGATCCCGCGGCCGGGTTCTGCCGGAAAGCGGCTGTCTTCGGAATTGTCGCGATTGTCGCCCATCAGGAACAGGTGGCCTGCGGGGACCACCACGGGTGGGGTATTGTCCATTTCGCGCGGGCCGAGGTCGAGCACCTCGTAATGGCGCCCGCCGGGCAGCGTCTCGCGATAGCGGGGATAGCGGCAAACATCAGTGCCATCGCTGCGGCGGGAGATGAACTGCAGCGAATAGCATTGGGTATTGGGGGTAATCTCGATCTCAAAATCGCTGAGGCGCTGCCGGGGGATCGGCGCGCCATTCAGGTACAGCTGGCCGTTCACCATCTGCACCCGATCGCCGGGCAGGCCGATCACCCGCTTGATATAGTCAAGCTCCTTCAAGGGCGGTTGCTTGAAGATCACCACATCGCCGCGCTCTGGCGCCTCCGCCAGCACGCGGCGTTCTGGCAGCAATGGCAGATCCAGCGGAAGCGAATAGCGCGAAAAGCCATAGGGCCACTTGGCCGCCAGCAGGTAATCGCCGTTGACCAGCCGTGGCTGCATCGATTCGCTGGGAATGTTGAACGGTGAGAAGATGAAGCTGCGAAAGACGATCACGACCACGACGAGCTTCAGCAGAAAGACCAGGAAGCTGTCTTCCTTGCGCGCAGGGGCACTTTCTTTCGCCCGGTCAGGCGTTTGCGCCGGGGTGGCGGCTTCTGAGCTGGTGGCCGGGTCGGTCATTACTCTGTCCATCGGGGGGCAGGCGGCGTGCGTCAAGCGTTAGCTTTATCGCAAGCCGGGGGCGGAGCATCGGCAAAAGGCTGGTCCGAATACGTTTTTATCGGTCTTTCCCTTATGGGTCTGCGCGGGCATTAGGGCGCCAATCTGAAGGAGCAATGCGATGAGTGAAGCAGTGGCCGCAGCCTGGCAGAATCTGGCCGGACTGGCCCGTCCCAAGCTGGCCGAACTGTTCGCCGATCCGGCGCGGCTGGACCTGCTTTCATCGCGGCTCGATCTGCCCGGCGGGGCGATCCGGTTCGATTGGTCCAAGACCCACCTTGATGCCGCGCATTTGGCGGGCTTTTCGGCGCTGGCCGAGGCGGTGCGCTTCAAGCAGGTTCGCGGCGCGATGTTTGCAGGCGAAAAGATCAACGTGACTGAAGGCCGCGCGGTTGAGCATACCGCGCTGCGCGGTGTGGGGCGTGAAAGCAGCGTGGAAGAGGCCGAGGCACTGCACGCCCGGATGGCTGGTCTGGTCGCCGCGATCCACGGCGGCGCGCTGGGCGAAGTGCGGCACCTGATCCATATCGGCATTGGCGGTTCGGCGCTGGGCCCGGCGCTGGCGATTGACGCGCTGACCCGCGACGGGGCGGTCGTGGATGTCCACGTCGTTGCCAATATCGATGGCTGCGCGCTGGAAGCAGCCTTTGCCAAGTGCGATCCGGCGACCACGCTGATCGCTGTGGCATCGAAGACGTTCACCACGACCGAGACCATGACCAATGCGGCCTCGGCCCTGGCCTGGCTGCGCGAAAACGGGGTGGACGATCCCTATGGCCGGGTGATTGCGCTGACGGCCTATCCGGACAAGGCGGTCGAGTGGGGCGTGGATGAAACCCGCGTGCTGCCGTTTGGAGAGAGCGTGGGCGGGCGTTATTCGCTGTGGTCCTCGATCGGGTTCCCGATTGCCCTGGCGCTGGGTTGGGATGAATTTGCCGAATTTCTGGATGGCGCGGCGGCCATGGACCGGCACTTCCTCGAAGCCGAGGGGGCCGACAACCTGCCGCTGCGCGCGGCCTTTGCCGACCTGACCTATGCCCGGCTGCGCGGCTGCCAGACCCGCGCGGTCTTTGCCTATGATGAGCGGCTGCGGCTGTTCCCGTCCTACCTCCAGCAGCTTGAGATGGAATCGAACGGCAAGTCGGTGAAGGCCGATGGCCGCCCCGTCGATGGCCCGACCGCACCGATCACCTGGGGCGGGGTGGGGACCGATGCCCAGCACGCCGTGTTCCAGCTGCTCCACCAGGGCACCCATGTGGTGCCGGTGGACTTCATCGCCTGCATTGCCGCGGGCGACGAGCTTTCGCCGGAGCATCACCGCAACCTGCTGGCCAATTGCTTTGCGCAAGGGGCGGCGCTGATGGCCGGGAAGACGTCCGATGATCCGGCGCGCGCCTATCCGGGGGACCGCCCTTCGGCGACGATCCTGTGCGAAGATCTGAATGCGGCCACGCTGGGCGCGCTGATCGCCTTTCACGAACACCGCACCTTTGCCGCGGGGGTGCTGATGGAAATCAATTCGTTCGATCAATTCGGGGTGGAGCTGGGCAAGGAAATCGCCAAGTCGATCGGCACGGCAGGGGCACAGTTCGATGCCAGCACCAGCGCGCTGCTGGCCGAGGCAGGGCTGGCCTAAGCGAACAATTGCCCCCATATGACTGCCAACAAGGAGTTTTCCCATGGCAGGATTCG
>JBEEIN010000240.1:0-6865 GCA_041169825.1 Pseudomonadota bacterium | reverse complement strand
CGCTGCACCGGCCACGCGCTGATCGAAGGCAAGCGCCGCGGTGCCAAGTATGCCGTGGTGACGATGTGCATCGGTGGCGGCCAGGGTGCCGCGGGCCTGTTCGAGGTCTTCTAAGCCCAATTGCGCCAGCCGCCCCTGCCAGGGGCGGCAGCAACCAGACGGGCGGTGACAGCACGGGCTGTTGCCGCCCGTTCTCTATAGGGTCAGGCGACGGCTTTCAGCTTTGCCTTGTCGTGGCGCTTGATCCAGTCTTCCAGCACCGGGGCGATGAATTCGCGCCACTTGCTGCCGTTGAAGATGCCGTAATGGCCCACTTCAGGGGCCAGCAGATACTTCTTGCGGCTTTCGGAGAGGCCCGTCGCCAGCTTGAGCGCGGCCTTGGTCTGGCCGATGCCTGAGATATCGTCGCGTTCACCCTCCACGGCCAGCAGCGCCGTGTCGCGGATCGCGCCCAGGTCGATCCGGGTGCCGCGATGCATGAACTCGCCTTTGGCCAGGGACTGGCGCTGGAACACCTCTTCCACCGTCTGCAGGTAATAGTCGGCATCCATGTCGCAGACCGAACGGTACTCGTCATAGAACGCCTTGGTGGCCTCGGCGCTGTCGCCGTCGCCCGCCACCAGGTGCTTGAACATGTGGTAGTGGCTCAGCATGTGGTTGCCCAGGTTCATGGACATGAAGCCGGCCAGTTGCAGGAAGCCCGGGTAAACCCGCCGACCCGCACCCGGATACTGCAAGGGCACCGTGGCGATCACGGTGTTGCGGAACCATTCGATCGGGCGCTGCATGGCCAGATCGTTGACCGAGGTCGGCGCTTCGCGGGTATCGACCGGGCCACCCATCATCGTCAGGCTGAGCGGGCGGCAGGGATGCTTCTGCGCGTTCATCAGCGCCGTGGCGGCCAGTGCCGGGACCGACGGCTGGCAGACCGCGAGCATGTGCGCGCGCTCCCCATTGTTGGTCTGGCCGATATGCTCCAGATAGCCCACCACATAGTCGATGTAGTCATCCAGATCGAAGCGCCCGGCTTCGAGCGGGACCATCTTCGCATCGGCCCAGTCAGTGATGTAAACCTCGCACCGCTCGATCATGCGGGCAACGGTGCCGCGCAGCAGGGTCGCAAAGTGGCCGCTCATCGGCGCGACGATCAGCAGGCGCGGCGCGTCTTTGGGCAGGCCGGGATGGGTAAAGCGCAGCAGATTGCCGAACGGGCGATGCATCACGATCGCTTCGGTCACCGGATAGGCTGCGCCGTCGACCGTCACCGTTTCGATATCGAAGGCCGGCTTGCCATAGGGTGCAGAGGCATGGGCGAAGACTTCCAGCGCCGAGGCCATGACCGGGCCGAGGCCGCTGTAGCCAAAGGGCAGCGCCGGATTTGACAGCAGTTCCGCCCCGACCGAAGCCATGGTGCTGGCGGCATTGAGCCACGAACGCTGCATTTCGTAGGCGGTATAAAGCAAGGCGAGCCCCCTTCCGATCCGGTTGTCCGGACTAAGCGGTCCTTATCGTGCCGCCATTCGGATTATTGTGCAATGCAATAAAAATTGACCCCCTCTTCGCATCCGCACAAATGCGGAGCCGATCAGTGCGCATTTGCCACTTACTTGGCCGGTGCCCTGTGCTAGGGCGCACGGGCAATGGCTTCCGAACCCGATCCCTCCGCCGCTCTGTCCGAACCCAAGCCCGCCCGCTCGCTTGGGCCGCTGCGAATGATCTGGCGCGCCGCGCTGGCCTATCCCGGAAAACTCGCCATGGCGGGCCTGGCCCTGATGATTACAGCCGGGGCGACGCTGGCGATCCCCTCGGGTTTCAAGCTGATCATCGACAAAGGCTTTGCGGCGGGCGGCAACCCTGCCGATATCGGCCGCTGGTTTGAATACCTGCTGATGATCGTGGTCGTGCTGGCAATCGGCACGGCGCTGCGGTTCTATTTCGTATCCTGGCTGGGTGAACGGGTGGTCGCGGATATCCGGCTGAAGGTTCAGGCGAACCTGCTGCGTATGGCGCCGGGCTTTTTCGAGGAAAACAGCCCGAACGAGATTTCGAGCCGGATGACCTCGGACACGGCCCTGATCGAGCAGGTGGTCGGGACGACCGTATCGGTCGCCCTGCGCAACCTGATCATGGGCGTGGGCGGCGTGGCCTATCTCTTTACCCTGGCCCCCAAGCTGACCCTGGCGCTGGTTATCGCCATCCCGCTGATCGTGCTGCCGATTGTCTGGTTCGGGCGGCGGCTGCGCAACGTTTCGCGGACCAGCCAGGATCGCGTGGCCGATGTCGGCGCGATGGTGGCCGAAGTCCTGGGGGCGATGAAGATCGTCCAGGCTTTCAACCAGGAAAGCCGCGAAGAGGCGCGGTTTGCGGCGGCAGTCGAATCCACCTTCACTACGGCCAAACGCCGCATCCTGCTGCGCGCCGCCATGACCGCGATCATCATCATGCTGGTGTTCGGCGCGATCACCATGCTGATGTGGCAAGGCGCGATCGGCGTAGCCGAAGGAACGATCAGCGGTGGGACGATTGCGGCCTTCGTGCTGACCGGCGGGCTGGTCGCGGGTGCCTTTGGGGCCTTGACCGAAGTTTATGGCGATTTGCTGCGCGGGGCGGGCGCGGCCAGCCGCCTTAACGAACTGCTGAATGAAAAGACCACCATTGCCGCCCCGGCCCGGCCACTTGAACTGCCGACCCCGGTGCGCGGCAAGCTGGCTTTCGAAGGGGTGACCTTCCGCTATCCGACCCGGCCCGAGGTTTCGGCGCTGGCCGATTTCTCGCTGACGATCGAGCCGGGCGAGACGGTTGCGATCGTTGGCCCATCCGGCGCGGGTAAGTCGACCCTGTTCCAGCTGGCCGAGCGGTTTTATGATCCCCAGGTCGGGGCGGTGAAGCTGGATGGGGTGCCGCTCACCGCGGTCGATCCCGCCGCGATCCGCCGCAACATGGCGCTGGTGCCGCAAGAGGGCATCCTCTTTGCCGCCTCGGCCCGCGACAACCTGCGCTATGGCAATTGGGATGCCAGTGACGAAGCGATCTGGCAGGCGGCCGAAGCTGCCAATGCCGCCGATTTCCTGCGCGAACTGCCCGAGGGCCTGGATACCCAGCTGGGTGAACGCGGTGCGCGCCTGTCGGGCGGCCAGCGCCAGCGCATGGCGATTGCCCGCGCGCTGCTGCGCGATGCGCCGATCCTGCTGCTCGATGAAGCCACCTCGGCGCTCGATGCCGAAAGCGAGCGGCTGGTCCAGCAGGCGCTCGACCGGCTGATGGATAGCCGGACCACGCTGGTCATCGCCCACCGCCTGGCGACGGTGCGCGGGGCTGACCGGATCGTGGTGATGGATAGCGGCCGGATCGTCGAACAGGGCAAGCATGATGCCCTGAGCCGGGCCGGCGGGCTCTATTCGCGCCTCGCCGCCCTGCAATTCGACGAAATGCCGAGCGAAGCCGTCAAATAGCATTTGTTCCGCATTTCACGCCGGTCCGCAGACGCGTAACAGGTCACCCAGCAATTTTTGGATTCAGGGGACCTGCCATGAAACTTCGCGCCACCGTTCTGCTCGCCGCGAGCACTCTCGCCCTTGGCCTGGCTGCGCCGGTGCTGGCACAGGATGCCAAGTCGGCTGCGCCTGTTTCGGTCGAGCATAGCGATTCGATGAAGGACTGGGGCTTTGGCATCCAGACCCGCTACATCGACAAGTCGACCAAGCCGGGCGACGATTTCAACCAGCACGTCAACGGGCTGTGGCTCAACCAGGCCGAGATCCCGGCTGACCGATCGTCGACCGGCGGCTTCGTCCAGCTGCGAGATCTGTCAGAAGAGCGGATCAAGACCATTCTTGAGGAAGCTGCCGCCGGCAATAATCCCGAAGGCAGCCCCCGGGCCCGCGTGGCCGCGGTGTGGAAGGCCTTCATGGATACCGACGCGATCGAACGCGCTGGCCTGACGCCGCTCAAGCCGACGCTCGACAAGATCAACAGCGCCAAGACGCTGGAAGATCTGGTTGGGCTGTTCGTCTCGCCCGGGATCGCCTCGCCGATCGGTATGGGCGTGCGCCCCGATGCGAAGAACAGCTCGGTCAACGCGCTCTATGCCGGCCAGGCCCAGCTTGGCCTGCCCGACCGCGACTATTACCTGGTCGACAGCCCCAAGAATCGTGAGATTGTGGCCAAGTACAAGGCCTACCTGACCTTCATCCTGGGTGAAGTGGGCTATCCCAATGCCGCGCAGGCAGCGGAATCCGTGTTTCAGCTGGAAACCAAGATGGCCCAGGCCAATTGGGACCGCGCGCTGGGTCGCAACCGCGACCTGACCTATAACAAGATGCCGATTTCGGAATTCCTGGCCTTTGCGCCGGAAGTGCCGCTGCGCGCCGCGCTGGACAAGCAGGGCCTCGGCAAGGTGACCGAGATCATCGTCGCACAGGTTCCGCCAACCAAGGAAGAGATCGCCGCCGCCAAGCTTACGCCAGAGCAGGCCGCCAAGCTTTCGGGCGGGGTTCCCGCGCTTGCCAAGCTGATCGCCAGCGAGCCGATTGCCACCTGGCAGGCCTGGCTTGTCAGCCGTTATGTTACCGGCAAGGCTTCGGTCCTGCCCAAGCGGATCGACGATGCCTCCTTCGCCTTCTACGGCACGACCCTCTCTGGCCAGCCGCAGCAGCGTGCCCGCTGGAAGCGCGCGATCTCGGCAGTTGAAGGCTCGGTCGGCGAACTGGCCGGGCAGGTCTATGCCGAACGGTACTTCCCGGCCGCCAACAAGGCCGCGATGGAAAAGCTGGTCGGCAACCTGCGGGTGGCCATGGCGGCCAACCTTAAGGAGCTGAAGTGGATGGGGCCGGCCACCCGGACCCAGGCCCAGGCCAAGCTGGATGCCTTCCGCCCGAAGATCGGTTACCCGAACAAGTACAAGACCTATGATGGCCTTGTGCTGCGCGCCGACAGCGCCTTTGCCAATGCCCAGGCGGTCGATGCCTGGGAAGAAGCCGATAACCTTTCGCGCCTCGGCAAGCCGGTTGACCGCGATGAATGGTTCATGTTCCCGCAGACGGTGAATGCCTATTATAACCCCTCGGGCAACGAGATCGTCTTCCCGGCCGCGATCCTGCAGCCGCCCTTCTTTGCCCTGACCAACGACGATGCGGTCAACTATGGCGCGATCGGCGGGGTGATCGGCCACGAAATGGGCCACGGCTTCGATGACCAGGGCTCCAAATCGGACGGTGATGGCAACCTGCGCGACTGGTGGACGCCGGAAGACAAGGCCAATTTCGAAAAGCTGACCGGCGCGCTGGTGGACCAGTACAATGCGCTCTGCCCGCTTGACGATGGCAAGACCTGCATCAACGGCCGCCTGACCCTGGGCGAGAACATCGGTGACCTTGGCGGGCTGAGCCTGGCCTATCGCGCCTACAAGCTCTCGCTTGGCGGCAAGAAGGCCCCTGTGATCGACGGGTGCACCGGTGACCAGCGCTTCTTCATGGCCTGGGCCCAGGCCTTCCGCGTCAAGATGCGCGAGGCGGCGCTGCGCCAGCAGCTCCAGACCGATCCGCATTCGCCGGGCCAGTACCGGGTCAACGGGATCGTCCGCAATTTCGATGAGTGGTACAAAGCGTTCAACGTCCAGCCGGGCGATAAGCTCTACCTCCCGCCGGAAAAGCGCCTGCGCATCTGGTAATTTGCCAACAAATGGCGGGCGCGGCTTGACTTGGGCGCGTCCGCCGCGTTGATCGCGTTTCCATGGACACGATCATTACCGCCATCCTGCTTGGCATCGTCGAGGGCCTGACCGAATTCATCCCGGTCTCCTCCACCGGCCACCTGATCCTCGCTTCCGAAATCTTCGGCTATGATGCCGCGGTCTGGAAGGTGTTCAACGTGGTGATCCAGCTCGGCGCGATCCTGGCCGTGGTGGTGCTTTATTGGCGGACCTTCTGGGCGGTTGGCACGGGCCTGCTGAAGTGGCGGAGCGAAAGCGTGGCCTTCCTGCGCAACGTGCTGTTGGGCTTCTTGCCCTCGGCGGTCCTGGGCTTTGCGCTCAAGGACTATATCGACATCATGCTCGGCAGCCCGATGGTGGTGGCCTGGGCGCTGGTGCTGGGCGGCATTGCGATCCTGGCGATCGAAAAGGTGGCCAAGCCCGGCCCGGCCAGCGGTGTGGCGCAATTACCGGCCAAGCAGGCCCTGGGTGTCGGCTTCATGCAGTGCCTTGCGATGATCCCGGGGGTCAGCCGTTCGGGCGCGACGATCATGGGCGCGCTGGCCATGGGGATCGAGCGCCGCACCGCCGCGGAATTCAGCTTCTTCCTGGCGATCCCGACGATGATGGGCGCGACCACGCTGGAACTGTGGGATGCCCGCGCCAGCCTCGCAGGCGGAATGGGTCCGGTCGGCTGGACCGAGATCGCGATCGGTTTCGCGGTCTCCTTCGTGGTCGCCCTTGCGGTGATCAAGGCCTTCGTCGCCTTTGTCAGCCGCTCGGGCTTTGCCCCCTTCGCCTGGTACCGGATTGCCGCCGGGATCCTGGCGATCTGGCTGCTGGCGCGTTGATGCCTCTGCCCCAGGGCAAACAAAGTTAATGCGCCGCGCCCCAGCTGGGGCCGGTGCCGATCTCGACCCCCAGCGGCACCGATAGCGGCACTGCCGGTTCCGCCGCCTTGGCCATAACTGCCTCGATCACCTTGCTCGCCGCCGGCACGTCCGCCTCGGGAAGTTCGAACACCAGTTCGTCGTGCACCTGCAACAGCATCCGCACGTGACCCAGGCCCGCCGCTTCCAGCGCGTGCATCATCCGCACCATGGCGCGCTTGATGATGTCGGCGCTGGTGCCCTGGATCGGGGCGTTGATCGCGGCGCGTTCGGACCCGGCCCGTTC
>JBEEIN010000239.1:0-3649 GCA_041169825.1 Pseudomonadota bacterium | reverse complement strand
CTGTCGCCCAGGCGGACCTGGTGATCTTCTGCGTGCCGGTTGGCTCGATTGGCGAAGTGGCAGCTGAACTGGCTGGGGCCATCCCCGCCGGGGCGGTGATCAGCGATGTCGGCTCTTCCAAACAAAGCGTTGCGACGGCCCTGGGCGAGGCCCTGCCCGGCCACGCGATCATTCCTGCCCACCCGGTCGCGGGGACCGAGCGCTCTGGCCCAGACGCCGGTTTTGCCAGCCTGTTCCAGGGCCGCTGGTGCATCATCACCCCGCCAGAAGGTGCGGACGAGGCGAAGGTCGCCGCGCTATCCGCCTTTTGGGAAGCCTTGGGTGCCAAAGTCGAACTGATGGACGCACAGCACCATGACCTGGTTCTGGCCGTGACCAGCCACCTGCCCCACTTGATCGCCTATACCATCGTCGGCACGGCTTCGGACCTTGAAGGCGTGACCCAGAGCGAGGTGATCAAGTATTCGGCCGGCGGCTTCCGCGATTTCACCCGCATCGCCGCGTCTGACCCGACCATGTGGCGCGACGTGTTCCTGACCAACAAGGATGCCGTGCTGGAGATGCTCCAGCGTTTCAGCGAGGATCTGACCGCGCTGCAGCGCGCGATCCGGGTGGGCGATGGCGCGCAATTGTTCGATCACTTCACCCGCACCCGCGCAATCCGCCGCTCAATCATCGCCGAAGGGCAGGACGATGCCCGGCCGGACTTCGGCCGCAGCGATCACGCGGGTTAAGCGAAGAGGAACACCGCAGCGATCAGCCACATCACGATCGTTGCCAGCCAGCCCACGAACTTGAGCCGGCGTGAGAGCACCAGCTTGCCCATCACCTTGGGATTGGACGCGATCAGCATCGTCACCACCATCAGTGGCGGGGCAAGCAGGCCATTGACGACGGCGGCCCAGTACAGCGCCTTCATCGGATCGATCCCAATGAAGTTGAGCGCGATGCCCCCCGCCGTGGCCAGCACGATGACCCCATAAAAGGCCTTTGCCTCCTTTGGCTTGCGGTTCAGACCTTCGGTCCAGCCGAACGTCTCGCTGACGGCATAGGCCGCGCTGCCAGCCAGCACCGGCACGGCAAGCAGGCCCGTGCCGATGATCCCGACGGCAAACAGGGCAAAAGCCAGATCACCCGCGATCGGGCGCAATGCCTCCGCCGCTTGCGCCGCGCTTTCGATCTCGCGCACCCCGTTGGCATGCAAGGTGGCTGCCGTGGCAATCACGATGCACAGCGCAACGATATGCGAAAAGCCCATGCCCACCAGCGTATCAAGCCGGATCCGGCGCAGCTCTGCCCCGGCGGTCTTGCGGGGGCTGATATGGAGCGGCTTGATATGGCGGCGGTGCTGTTCTTCCACCTCCTGCCCGGCTTGCCAGAAGAACAGGTAGGGGCTGATCGTCGTCCCAAAGATTGCGACCAGGGCCATGGCGTGATCGCGGTCCAGGGTGAACTGCGGCACCAAAAGCCCCTTTGCCATCTCTGCCAAAGGAATGTCCGCAACCAGCACCACGCCGACATAGGCGAACAGCGATAGAGTCGCCCACTTCAGCACGCGGGCATAGCTGTCATAGCTAAGGAACACCTCCAGCAAGACGCTGATCAAGCCGAAGCCAACCGTGTAGGCCAGCACCGGTCCTGGGATCAGGAGGGCCACCACGGCCCCCATTGCCCCAAGGTCAGCCCCGAGATTGATGATATTGGCCACCAGCAACAGGACCACGACAACCCGCAACAATGCAGGCGGGTAATGCTTGCGCAGGTTCTGGGCGATCCCGCGCCCGGTCGTCGCGCCAATCCGCGCGCAGATCGCCTGGATCGCGGCTAGCAGCGGAAAGCCGAAGACCAGAGTCCAGCCCATGCCATAGCCGAACTGCGCACCGACCTGGCTATAGGTGCCAACGCCCGAAGGATCGTCGTCAGCTGCCCCCGTCACCAGCCCCGGCCCAAGCACCTCGAGCGGGGAGCGGGGCGACTGATCGCTCATGCCGCGGGTCCGTTGAGCGCGTTGATCGCATCCTGGACCCGCGCCTCGATCTCTTCGCGCGGGAGACCAGGCGGGATCGTCTCGCCAATCCGGAAAGTCACGACGCCGGGACGCTTCCACCGCCGCTGGTACAGCGGACCGCTGTTGGTCGCCACCGGCACGACCGGCAGCCCCAGCATCTTGTAAAGCCCGGCAAAACCGGCCTGCAATTCGCGGCGTTCCCCATAGGGCACGCGGGTTCCTTCGGGGAAAATTACCAGCGGACGGCCATCTGCACTGAAGGCCTTGGCTGAAGCCAGCATCTTGCGCAGCGCTGAAGCGCCCTGATCGCGGTGCACGCCAATCAGGCCGTAATTCTGCCCAACCTTGCCCCAGACGGGAATCCGGGTCAGTTCGGCCTTGGCGAAGACCGCGGGGCGATCAAAGCAGCCGGGCATGTCGATCGCTTCGTAGAACGACTGGTGCTTCATCGCGATGAGGACGGGGCCAGTGGGCATCTGCCCTTCTACTACCAGCTTGATGCCCAACAGGTTCCGCGCACAGGCGCGATGAAAGCGCGACCAGGCCTCAACCGTGCGGCGAAAGGCATCGCGCAGGCCGAGCGCATATTGCGCCGCCGCCAGCAGGACATAGAGCGGGCTACCCAGATAGAAGGCCGCATAGAAGAGGGTGTTGCGCAGGAAAATCATGGCAGGTCACCCCGCCCCTAGCGCGCCTGCGACAGTCCGCGCCAGCAACTTGTTATATTCGCGCAAGAGCGCCGAGAAGCTTGGCCGCGTCGGCACGGCATCGGCGATGATCATAACCCCTTGCGGGGCCAATCGATCCAGCTCCAACCGGGCGCGGCGCATATGCCAGTCGCTGGTGACCAGCCGCACGCTTTTTACCCGTTCGTGCCGCAGCCATTCAGCCGTTTCGAGTGCATTGGAGCGAGTGTCCATCGCCTGGTACCCCAGCGTGACGCAGCAGGCCATGCGCGACGGGCGGACCCGGTATTCCAAGGCGAACTCATAGGGCTTGACGCTCTGGTCCACGCCCGAAACCAGCAATTGCCGGGCCCAGCCGCGCTTCAGCACTTCCAGCCCGCGCTCGATCCGCCCGGCCCCGCCGGTCAGCACCACCACCGCATCGGTGGGTTCCTCTGCCGCCGGTTGCGGCAGGGTCACGGCAAACAGCACGAAGCCAAGCGCCCAGGCCAGCACGAGTAGGCCAGAAACGCGGCTGAGTGCGGCGCGCATGGTTACAGCATCCGCCGCAAGGCGCGCAGCACGGTCCAGCGCGCCGTCAACATGGCGAGCCCGACCCCGGCAACAGGGACGAGGGCGATCAACAGCCAGTCGGTCCAGCCCAGGGCCCCGCCATTGACCAGACCGGCATCAAGCCCGGCAAACTGCCGACCAAGCAGCAACACCGCCGCCAGCCCCAGCGCCAGACCGATGGCCCCGCCGCCCGCAGCATCATAGCCGACGGACCGCTGGAACAGGCGTGCGATCTGCTGGTCGGTTCCGCCCAGCAAGTGCACGATCTCAATCGTTTCGCGGTTTGTGCCCAGGGCATTGCGCACCGCGAGCAGGACGACCGCAGCCAAGGCCGCCGCCAGCAAGCCGACCAGCGCGAGCGCCAGCAGGCGCAGCGAATCAATCGCCCCGAACACCGGCTTGA
>JBEEIN010000238.1:0-14185 GCA_041169825.1 Pseudomonadota bacterium | reverse complement strand
GCCGCGCTGATGGAAAAGAAGAAGGCGGGCGACATGGCCGAGCAGCTCAAGGCCGAGATCGCCGTGCTGGATGATGCGCTGCGCGCCTATGAGCTGGACATCGAGAAGCTGCAGAACCGCCTGCGCGAAGCCCGCAGCCGCCAGACCGCAATCGCCGCGCGCCTTGAAAGTGCCGAAAACCGCGTCAAGCTGCGCACGCTGCTGGCCAGCGAGCGGGTCGACGAGGCGATGGCCCGGTTCGATCAGCTGGAACGCCGGGTCGACTATGCCGAAGGCCGCGCCGATGCGCTGGGCCTGGCCGACGGGACCAGCAAGCCCAGCCTGGCTGATGAAATCGCCGCCCTCGCCGGTCAGGACAAGATCGACGAGGAACTCGAAGCCATGAAGCGGGCTCTCTCGGGCAACGCTGACGCCAGCAAGGAGGCCTGAGCCATGGAGAACCTGATCCCATTGGTCGCGATCCTCTCGATCTTCGTCGGTCTACCCTGGATCATCCTGCACTATGTCACCCGCTGGAAGACCGCCGCGACGCTGACCACCGATGACGAGGCCATGCTGGAAGAGCTCTACAGTCTGGCGCGCCGGTTGCAGGACCGGGTCGAAACGGTGGAGCGCCTGGTCGCCGCCGATCACCCCGAGTTTCAGCCGCAGCGCCTCGCCAACGAGCGCGAATTCGACAGCCAGCGCGATTTTGACCGCATGATTGCCAGCAAGGGGAGGACCGGCCAGTGAACACGCCGCGCACCAAATTCTATCGCGACAAGATCAATGGCAAGATCATGGGCGTCTGCGCCGGGATCGCCGATTACACCGGGGTTGACGTGCTGTGGGTCCGCTTGGGCACGGTCATCCTGACCCTGATGGGGGTTGGCTTCATCCCGCTGATCTACCTCGGCCTTGGCTTCTTCGCAGAACGCAAGCCGCAGCATCTCTACTACACTGACCGGCAGGAGCAGCGGTTTTGGCAGGGAGTCCGCCAATCACCCACCCGCACCGCCCGCGAAGTGCGCGCCCAGTTCCGCGAACTGGACCGTCGCCTGGCCGATATCGAACTGCACTACGTCTCGTCCAACCCGCGCCTGTCAGAGGAAATCGAACGGCTGCGCTGAAATCTGGACAGTTGAGGGGAATTTCCGATGGCTGAACTTGCAATCCTGGTCCCGCTGGCACCGTTCCTGATGGTCGCCTTCATTGTCTGGACCAAGCACCAGTCGAAAATGGCCGAGCTGAACGCCCAGGCCACCGCCGAAAAGGCCGCGCAATACGCCGCCAACAACACCGACCTGGAAGAGCGCGTCCGCGTCCTTGAACGGATTGTTACCGACAAGGGCTATGACGTTGCCAGCCAGATCGAAGCGCTGCGCGATGCCCGCAAGGTTGAGGCGCTGCTGGATGACCGACAGAAAGACGTTCGCCCATGAGCATCGACGGGCAAACCTTCATTGTCCTGATCGTGGCACTCTCAACCGGGGGGTGGCTGATCAACAACTGGATCCGCGCGAAGCATGGCTATGCCCTTGAAGATGAGTGGGGCGGCAAGACTTCGCGTGCCGATGCCAGGACAAGCGAAGCGCTGAAAGCCGAGAACGCCGAACTGCGCGAGCAGCTGGCGCACTTTGCCGATCGGGTGAAGGTGCTGGAACGGATCGTCACCGACAAAAGCATTACCGTCGCCGCCCAGATCGAAGCGCTGCGCGATGGGCACGAAGCCAACGATGAAACCAGGCAACACACGGGAGGCAGCCAATGAGCGGCGAACACTTCGAAATGGTCATGGTCCTGCTAAGCGGTGGACTGATCGTCGCCATGGCTGGCATCGCCGGCTGGGTCTATACCACCCGCATCCGGATCAAGGCCGGCTATCCCTTGAGCGGAGCCTGGGGGCAAAGCGTTTATCCGAAAACTTCCAGCGAAGATGGCGAACGGATCAAGCTGCTCAGCCAGGAAAACGCCCAGCTGCGGGCCGAACTGGGCTCGATCAAGGACCGGCTCGCCAATGTTGAGCGGATCGTCACCGACAGCGGATATGGCCTGACCAGCCAGATCGAGGCGCTCCGCCAGTTGCCCGATGGCGCGAAGAACTGACCCGACCGAGGAGAACCGCCATGTTCACCGAAAACCTGATGATTGCCTTTAGCATGCTGGCGGCCACGGCCATCATAACCGCCGCAACGCTGAAGGGTTGGCAAGGCTGGCTCAACCTCAAGATGCGCGAGCTGGACAACCAAAGCGTCGGACCTGAGCCTGGCAATCCGACCGGCATGGCCCGGATCGAGATTTCCGATTTGAAAGAGCGCATCCGCAAGCTGGAAGCGATCGCCGCCGGAGTTGACCTGTGAGCGAGGTGCGCAATCAGGCTACCCGCGCCGGGATCGGCCTGGGCAGCGCGATCGCCGTCGCGGTTTCCTGGAGCCTTAACAAGTCGCTGGTCTGGGCGGTCATTCATGGTCTGCTGGGCTGGATTTATGTGATCTATTTTGCACTGACCCGACCTGGCGGGATTTTCGGCTAATCCTCCAGGTCGGAAGAAAGGCTGCCTTGCGCTGCGCACCCAAGCCCCTAAATGCCCCCCATGCGCAGTCTGACCGACATTCTCGACGAATATGAATTCCTTGAGGGCGATGAACGCTATCGCCTGCTGATCGAGCTCGGGCGCGAGCTTGAGCCAATGCCTGATGCGTTGAAGACCGATGCCACGCTCGTGCGCGGCTGTTCGGCATCGGTCTGGGTCTATCCCACCCGGATGGACGATGGCCGCCTGCACTTTCTGGCCGATAGCAATGCTGCAATCACCAAGGGGATCATCGCGTTGGTGCTGTCCGCCGTGCAGGACCAACCGCCCGCCGCGGTTGCCGCGATGGATGTGGCGGCCGCGCTTGAACCCTTTGATCTGCGTAACCAGCTCAGTTCCAATCGCACACAAGGGGTGCCCAACATGATTGCGCTGATCCAGGAAACTGCCAGCCGCTATACCGCCAGCTAATGCTGGCGCGGCCGCTTTACCTGGCGGGCGGGTTTATCGCGCTTGGCTTGGGCGCGATCGGCGTTGCCCTGCCAATCATGCCGACGGTGCCGTTCCTGCTGCTGGCCGCCTTCTGCTTTGCGCGTAGCCATCCCGAATGGGCCCAGCGGCTCTATGATCACCCCACCTATGGCCCCGGATTGCGCGATTGGCGCGATCGCCGGGCCATCAGCCGCAAGGCCAAGCTGTCAGCAGTCACCGCCATGGCAGTCGGCGCGGTGTTTACGGGCTTCACACTCGGCTTCCCGTGGGTTTGGGTCTCGCTGGTCATCCTGACCATTGCCGGCAGTTGGATCTGGACGCGAGCAGAGTAGTTATTAACCGATACGGTTAATGTATTGGGTAATAATTACCAAATTGACCTAGTCTACTAGTGCGTCGCGAACCACAGCAATCCCCGCCTGGCGCTGCGCCTTCAGTTCCTGCTTTAGACGGGCCGGATCGCGGGCGAATACGAAGCCGAAGCTTACCCCGCCCTCCTTGCCGATCGTCGCATGGTGCAGTTTGTGCGCCTGGACCAGCCGCTTGGCATAGCCGCGTTTGGGCACCCAGCGGAAATAGCGCTGATGAACCAGGCCATCGTGCACCAGTGTGTAAATGATCCCGTAAAAGAGCACGCCCAGCCCGATCCAGGTCCCCGGCTCCCACGCGCCCGCCCCCATGATCAGCGGACTGCCAACCGCGAACATCGAAATCGACAGGGCCGCGCCGACAATCGCATAGAGGTCATTCTTCTCCAGCGCCTTGTCGTGCGGCTCATGATGATCGCGGTGCCAGCCCCAACCCCAGCCATGCATAATGTACTTGTGACTGGCCCAGGCCACCCATTCCATGGCGAAGACCGTGGCGATGACAATCAGCGTGGCGACAATCGGGTTCATGCCCTGCAAATAATCGCTGGCCGGACGAATTGACAGCCCCCGCCTTGCAAAACGTGCCCTGCGGCGTAAGGACCTTGGCTTGTCATGACTGAACAGCCCCGCACCCTTTACCAGAAGATCTGGGACGCCCACATTGTTGAAACCCGTGATGATGGCACGGCGCTGATCTTTATTGATCGCCACCTGGTCCACGAAGTCACCAGCCCCCAGGCGTTTGAATCGTTGCGTGCGGCCGGCCGCAAGGTCCGCCGCCCGGACCTGACGCTTGCGGTCCCCGATCACAACCTGCCGACCACCGCCCGCCGCACCGCCGATGGCACGCGCGTGCCGATTGCGGATAAGGAAAGCGCGGCCCAGCTCGAAGCGCTCGAAAAGAATGCCCCGGCTTTCGGTGTGCGCTATATCGGCGATGCCGACCCGGAACAGGGCATTGTCCACGTTGTCGGCCCGGAACAAGGCTTTTCGCTGCCTGGCGCGACTATCGTCTGCGGCGACAGCCACACCGCCTGCCACGGTGGCCTGGGCGCGCTGGCCTTTGGTATCGGCACCAGCGAGGTTGAACACGTCCTTGCCACGCAGACCCTGCTGCTCAAGCAGTCGAAAACCATGGAAGTGCGGGTCGAGGGCGATCTGGCGCCCGGCGTCAGCCCCAAGGATCTGATCCTGCATATCATCGGCGTGGTCGGCACGGCGGGCGGGACCGGCTATGTTATCGAATACCGCGGCAAGGTGTTCGAGGAGATGAGCATCGAAGGCCGCCTGACGGTCTGCAACATGTCGATCGAAGCCGGCGCCCGCGCCGGTTTGGTCGCGCCGGACGAAACCACCTTCGCCTTTCTAAAGGGCCGTCCCTATGCGCCCAAGGGTGCCGATTGGGATGCGGCTGTGGCCTGGTGGAAGAGCCTCGCCACCGATCCTGGCGCAAGCTTCGACAAGTCGGTCACGATCAATGCCGCCGATGTCCAGCCGAGCGTTACCTGGGGCACCAGCCCCGAAGACGTTGTGGCAATTGGTGGCGTCGTGCCCGATCCGGCCAGCTTTGCGGAGCCGTCCAAGCAGGACGCCGCGCGTGCCAGTCTGGAATACATGGGCCTGCAGCCCGGCCAGCGGATGGATCAGATCGAGATCCAGAATGTCTTCATCGGTTCGTGCACCAACAGCCGGATTGAAGATCTCCGCGCCGCTGCTGCAGTGCTGAAAGGCAAGACCAAGGCCGCTAACGTGCGCTGGGGGATCGTCGTCCCCGGCTCTGGCCTGGTCAAGCGCCAGGCTGAGGAAGAAGGGCTCGACAAGATCTTCATCGCCGCCGGTCTGGAATGGCGCGAACCCGGCTGTTCGGCCTGCCTGGGCATGAATCCGGACAAGGTGCCGGCGGGTGAACGCTGCGCCTCCACCTCGAACCGCAACTTCGTTGGGCGACAGGGGCCTGGGGCTAGGACCCACCTCGTTTCGCCAGCCATGGCTGCGGCGGCTGCTGTGACCGGACGCCTGACCGACGTCCGCAAGCTGGGCTGACTGAAATAACGGCAACGACCGGCGCGGGGCTTGCCAATGGCCCTGCCTGGCCCACATAGAACAATCATGAGCACCAAGAACGACAAGCCCGAAAAGAACGGATCGAACTGGACCGGCAAGGCAGCCCTGGCCGGTGCGGCGATCGGTTCGGCGGCAATCGCCGCGGCGCTGCTTTATGCCTCGCGCCGCAAGGAGCGCGCCGAAGCGGCCGCCAACCAGCCCAAGCCCGATGAGGCACCGGAGACAGACTGATGAAAGCAATCAAGCAGGTTGAAGGGCGCGCAATTCCGCTCGGGCGAAAGAATGTCGATACCGACGTGATTGTGCCTTCGAAGTGGCTCAAGACGATCACGCGCGAAGGCCTGGGTGCCGGGGCGTTTGAATCGCTTCGCCAGGAACCCGATAACCTGTTTGACTGCGCCGAGTTCAAGGGTTCGCCGATCCTGATCGCGGGTGACAATTTCGGCTGCGGCTCCAGCCGCGAACACGCGGCCTGGGCCCTGCTCGACATGGGCATCACCTGCGTGATCGCGCCCAGCTTTTCCGACATCTTTTCGGGCAATGCCTTCAAGAACGGGATCCTGACCGTGGTTCTGCCGCAGGATCAGGTTGATCGCCTGCTCGAAGTGGCAAAGACCGATCCGATCGCGATCGACCTGGAAACGCAAACCGTCACCACGCCATTCCAGGATCGCTTCACCTTTGAAATCGATCCCTTCCGCAAGCACTGCCTGCTGAATGGCCTCGATGAAGTGGGCCTGACCCTGGCGCGCGACGCGGCGATCAGCACATTCGAACAAAAACACCGCGCGCAGTTGCCCTGGCTGGCCGCGGGAACGGGAGTAGCAGCATGAAGGCCCTTCGCAGCCACGCCATTGGCGGACCGGATTCCCTGACCCTCGATGAACTGGAAAGCCCGGTTCCTGGTCCAGGTCAGGTGCGGATCAAGGTCAAAGCCTGCTCGATCAACTATCCCGACGTTCTGATCATCAAGGATATGTACCAGTTCAAGCCGGCCCGCCCCTTCGCACCGGGTGGTGAGCTGGCCGGGATCGTCGATGCCGTCGGGGACGGCGTGACCCAGTGGAAGGCCGGTGATCGCGTGATCGCAATGATGGGTAACGGCGGCCTCGCCACCGAAGTCCTCGCCGATGCCGCGCGCCTGTTCCCGCTGCCAGACGACGTCTCGTTTGAAACCGGCGCATCGCTGCTGATGACCTATGGCACCAACATGCACGGCCTGCTGGATCGCGGGCACCTGAAGGCCGGGGATACCCTGCTGGTGTTGGGTGCAGCTGGCGGCGTGGGCCTTTCGGCGGTTGAGTTGGGCAAGGCTTATGGCGCCAAGGTGATCGCTGCCGTCTCGACCGAGGAAAAGGCGCAGGTCGCGCGCGAACACGGCGCGGATGAGGTGGTGATCTATCCCCGCGCCCCGTTTGACAAGGACCAGTCCAAGGCGCTGGCCGAAGCTTTCAAGGCCGCCTGCGGACCCGAAGGCGCCAACGTGATCTATGATATCGTCGGCGGCGACTATTCCGAGCCGGCGCTGCGCTCGATCGCCTGGGAGGGCCGGTTCTGCGTGGTCGGTTTCCCGGCCGGGATCGCCAAGATGCCGCTGAACCTGACCCTGCTGAAAAGCTGCGACATCTGTGGCGTGTTCTGGGGTGCGTTCACCGCGCGCGACCCCAAGGCCAACGCCAAGCACATCGCCACGCTGTTTGACCTGCTCAAGGCTGGCAAGATCAACCCGCGCGTTTCCGCCACCTTCCCGCTGGAACGGGGCGGAGAGGCGATTGCCCTGCTGGAATCGCGTGCAGCCATCGGCAAGGTCGTGGTAACAATGGACTGAAGGCCGGCACAGCGGCCAGGATTGGGAGACGCGCGATGAAGACTGCCCGGATCATAGCCCTTGCCGCCCTTGCCACCACGGCCTTTGCCGTTCAGGCCCAGACCAAGCCGGCCAAGCAGACCAAACCCGCCGCCGTCGCTGCGCCGTCCGCAGAAGAGATCGTCGCAGCGCGCCAGTCGGCCATGGTTATGTCGGTTGGGGCGACCAGCGCGATGCGTTCGGCTGCAGCCAACGGCACCCCGGTTAAAAATCTGGCTTTCATCGCCGATGGCGTAGCAAAATGGGGCGCAGCACTCCCCGCGATGTTCGCGCCCAGCACTGCCAAGGCATCGAGCCGCGCCAAGCCCGAGGTTTGGACCGACGCCGCGGGCTTCGCGGTGAAGGCCAAGGCCTTTGCCGATGCAACGGCAGCTTTGGCGACGGCTGCCAAGGCCGATGACAAGGACGCTTTCACCGCCGCCCTTGCCAGCACCAATGCGGCGTGCAAGGGCTGCCACGAAGCCTACCAGGCGCCACCACCTGCCGCCAAGGCGGGTTGAGCGCGATCCCGCCAACCAACAGGAGCCGACATGACCGATTTCAACGACCGTGAACGCGCCGAGGAAGCCAAGTTCGCGATGGACGAGGACACCCAGTTTCGCATCACTGCGCGGCGTAACCGCCTGCTCGGCCAATGGGCGGCCGAACGCATGGGCCTGTCGGCCGTGGAGGCCGAGGCCTATGCCAAGGCGGTGGTCCAGGCCGATTTCGAGGAAGCCGGCGATGAGGACGTGATCCGCAAACTGCTCGGCGACCTGACCAGTGCCGGGGTCGAAGTTTCGGAAGGCGATATCCGCGCCGCGCTCGATGCCAAGATGGTCGAAGCCCGTCGCGCCCTGCTAGGGTAAGGATCAAGCCATGCCGATGCCCGCTGCCGAGATTGAGGCGATCATTCGCGCTGCCCTGCCCGATGCCCAGATCACGCTGACCGACCTGGCCGGTGACAACGATCATTGGGCAGCCCACGTTGTCTCAGCCGCTTTTGCCGGCAAGCCGCGCGTGGCCCAGCATAAGCTGGTCTATGCCGCTTTCGGGGGCCGGATGGGCGGCGAACTTCACGCCTTGCAACTGACCACCGCCGTCCCCAATTGACACGGCGAGGAGCATTCACACCATGTCCGATACCAATTCCCGCATCGCCGAAATCGTCAACTCGAACGATGTCGTGCTGTTCATGAAGGGCACGCCGCTGTTCCCGCAATGCGGTTTTTCCAGCCGGGCAGTCGCCATTCTTGAGCGGCTTGGCGTTCAATACGAAGGCGTGGACGTGCTGCAGGACATGGAAATTCGGCAGGGCATCAAAGCCTTTTCGGATTGGCCGACGATCCCCCAGCTCTATGTGAAGGGCGAATTTGTTGGCGGCAGCGATATCATGATGGAAATGTACGAGGCGGGCGAATTGCAGCAGCTCGTCGCCGATGCAGGTGTCGCGCCCGCGGCCTGATCGAGCCTCTGCACCAGTTGCAAAAGGCGCTCCCGTGGGGGCGCCTTTTTTGTTTCAGCCTGCCGGATCTGGTTCGGGGAGGCGGCGCCACGGAGACTGACACGGCGCCGCCTCATTCGAGACTGCTTGGGGGTACTATAACCAATGCAGTTGCCGTGCCAGTTAGCGGCGAGCCCGGGAAAGTGCCGAACTGGATGGCTAACGGATCATTTACGATGTTCGGTAGTGTAAGGTCTGCCGACAGATTGTGGCGACGAGGACAAAACCTGCTTGGCAAAGCGGTGCAGGACATGCACTTTCCAGCCGATGAGTCTGGACCTTGAATACGACGAGAGCGGGGAAGACCCGCCGGCCACCCCTGCTGCCACGCTGGTGATCTTTCGACGCGACTCTGCTGGTGGCGCCCCGCAGATCCTGATGGTTGAACGCTCGGCAACGATGAAGTTTGCCGGGGGTGCGGCGGTGTTCCCTGGCGGACGGGTGGATGATGCTGACCGCGAACTTGCCGCGGCTTTGGGCGCCGCCGGCGAAGACGATATCGACGAATTGGCCGCGCGGATCGCGGCTGTCCGCGAAACGCTTGAGGAAACCGGCCTGGTCGTGGGCATCCGGCAAAGGCCATCGCTGGAGGAAGCACGCCGGGCCCGCGAGATCCTATTGAGTGAGACTGCCCTGGCCCCCACCCTGGCGGCTATGGGCTGGGAGCTTGATCTGGAGGCCCTGGTGCCCTTTGCGCGCTGGCGACCCAAGCATCGCCACCTGCGGATTTATGACACCCGCTTCTACCTGGCCGATCTGGGCACCGGCGCGGTCGACCTGTTGGTCGACGCCACGGAGAACACCCGGCTGTTCTGGACCGGCGCGGCCGAAGCGCTTGATCATGCTGACAACGGCCGGATCAGCGTGATCTTCCCCACCCGCCGCAATCTGGAACGACTGGCCCAATTTGGCAGCTTCGACGAGGCAGTTGCCCATGTGGAACAGTATCCCAGCAGAATGATTACCCCCTTTGTCACCGAAGAAGATGGCGCGCGCTGGCTGCGCATTCCCGCTGATGCCGGTTATCCCGTGACGGGTGAAATGTTGGAAAGTGCTGCGCGGGGATAATTCTTGCCAACCTGCCTGGCCCCGCAATCCAATCGGCACGAACGTGGTCTGGGGCCAAGCATCGCACGGATCAGAGCAGTCTGTCGGGTGGTGGCGGAAGCGCGATAGGGGGCCTAGATGCAAACCTTACGAATAAGCGCACGGAACGTGGTCGCCATTCCCGGCGCGCCGATGCTTGTGCTGGGGCTGGCTTACACTGCCTTTGCCTGCATCGGCCTGAACTGGGCGCAAGTGATGGGCGCAGGTAGCCCAGTTTGGCCCGCATCCGGGGTGGCGATTGCCGGGTTATTGCTGGGTGGATTGCGTCTATGGCCCGCGATTTTCCTGGGGCGGCTGGCCGCGGGCTGGCTATCGGGGAGCGAGCAACCGTTCTGGGCTGAACTGCTGCTGGCGCTTGCCAACACGCTGGCCGTCACCATACCGCTTTTGCTGACCCGCAGCAGAGACCTGTTGAAGCCGGCTCTGGATGATCTGCAAGCCTTGCTCACTTATCTGTTCTGGGGGGCCCTTGTCGGGGGCCTGATTGCGGGGACGCTGGGCACATTAACGCTGGCCGCCTCATCCGCACTGCCTTTTGCGAAACTGCTACCGATTTTTACCAACTGGGTCGTCGCCTATTTTGTTGGCGCAGTTTTGCTAGGCCCACTGCTGCTATCGTGGCTGCCATTCTCGCCGCCCTTCACCTGGGTTGAACGCGCCCACCTTGCGGCGGTTTTGTTGGTCACGCTGGCTTTATCGAGCCTGTTTTTGCTGCCACCCAACCAGGCATTCTTGCGGACATGGCACATTTTCCCCGTGCTGGTCTGGGCGGCCCTGGCCTTTGAACTGCGCGGGGCCACGCTTGCGATGATGATTGTCGGTTTAGTCGCAACCTGGGCAGCTGATCACGGGCTGGGACCAATGAACCCCTATGCGACGATCAGCCAACAGAAGATTTCGCTCGCCCAACAGTTCGTGGCTATTGTTGGGATGACAACTCTGCTCCTGGCCGTGGTTGCCAGCGAACGCCGCGCCAAAAATGCCCTCGCCGAACAGGGCCGGTTGCTTCAGGTAGCCGAAGAGGAGGCCCGAGCCCGCGCCGAAGAATTGGAAGTGCTGCTGGCTGCGGTACCCGCTGCAATATGGGTGGCGCGCGATCCCGACTGCGGCGAAATCATCGGCAACGCGACCTCCGCCAGACTGTTACGCTTGCCGGCAGCAAACCGGAACATGTCAAAGTCGAGAGACGATAATGCTGCCGTGTCCCATTTCACTGTGCTGGACGCGGATGGACGCGAGCTGGCGCCGGATGACCTGCCCGTGCAACGCGCAGCCCGGGGCGAAATGGTGCGCGATTTCGAGGAGCGGATCCTGTTCAAGGACGGCACTGCGCTTGATCTACTGGGCAACGCCACGCCCTTGTACAGCCAGGCTGGAGAGCTGCGTGGCGCCGTCGCCGCTTTTATCGACATAACCGAACGCAAGGCGGCAGAATCGCGCGAACATCTGCTCGCCCGCGAAGTGGACCACCGTGCCAAGAACATTATGGCCGTGATCCAGGCCATCGTGCAGCTGACCGATGCCGAGGACATTGCCGGCTTCCGCAAAGCAATCAGCGGGCGGATCGCCAGCCTGGCGCGTTCCCACACCCTGCTGGCCGAGAACCGCTGGGACGGCGCGGAACTGCGCGAGCTGATCGAAGAAGAACTGGCGCCTTACATGCCGCGCCGCAGCAACGCCGCCCATCGCGTCACGCTGAGTGGGCCAAAAATCCAGCTCAAGCCCATGACGGCGCAGTCGATCGCGTTGATCCTGCACGAACTGATCACCAATGCGCTCAAGCACGGATCGCTCTCCAACGATGCAGGAAAACTAGCGATCGATTGGCAGCTCGATGCGCCCAGCCCGGACCAGCGTCTCGAGCTGCGTTGGGTTGAAACGGGCGGACCGGCGATAACCGCGCCAGGTAAGTCCAACTTTGGCCTTTCGCTGATCGAAATCACCGCGCGTGACCAGCTTCATGGCTCGATCGAATCGATCTGGAACCCTTCTGGCCTGACGGTCGAGCTGTCGATCCCGGTCGGTGAACTGTTCCGACCGGCCAGTGCCAAAGGCTGACCGTTCAGGCCAAGTGCGCCTTTAACGCGCGCGCGTCCGCTTCGGTGGGATGCCAGGTCGCGCCCATCAGCCCGCCCGGCCCGAACAGCGCAGCCAATGGGTCGGGGCCACGGGCCGCTGCACCCAATTCAGTCGCACGGGGATCGTCAACTGGACCATTGGCGCCGCGCAGATGGCGAACCCAGGCGGCAATTCCCTGACGGATCGCCGCGCATTCACGCCCATCGCGCTGGTTGGCTGCCAGCGTATCAAGCCAGCGCTGTGGCAGCTTCTGGCTGCCGTCCATCGCGATCTGAATCAGTCGGTGATTGAGCGCCGGGTTTGCAAAACGCGCGACCAGCGCGGTTGCATAGGCTGAGAGATCCTGCCCCGCTCCGGCATCGATTGTTGGCAGCGCCTCTTCGCGCAGCAGGGCTTCGACCATCGGGCGGAGCGAGGGATCGGCAATGGCCTCGTGAACATAGGCATGTCCCTGCGCCAACCCGACATAGGCCAGGAAGGAATGAGCGCCGTTCAACATGCGCAGCTTCGCAGTTTCATACGGCCGAACATCACCCACCAGCTCTGCTCCCACCAGCTCCCAACGGGGGCGCGGGCCAGCAAAGCGATCCTCGATCACCCATTGGCTGAATGGCTCGGTCAGGACCGCGGCCGCATCTTCCACCCCGATCCGTGTGGCGAGCTCGGCGCGGTCGGTATTGGTCGTGGCCGGGACAATGCGGTCAACCATGGTCGAGGGACAGGTGCACTCCGCCTCGAACCAGACCCGCAAGTTCGGGTCATGGCGATCAAGATAGTCCGTCATCAGCCGGGTGAGTTGCTTGCCATTGTCGGCCAGGTTGTCGCAGCACAGCAGGGTCAGACCCGGCAATCCGGCATCGTGACGGCGGCGCAGAGCCTCGGCAATCAGCGCATAAAGCGAGCCTTCATCGGCAAGCCCAAAGTCCAGGCTGCCATCGGCGGCACGGCAATAGCCCTTCTCGGTTACGGTCAGGCTGACGATGTGACAGGCAGAAGCGGCAATACGATCGATCACCGCTGCGCGTTGGTCCTTGGCCACCAGCACTTCGCGCACCGCGCCGATCAGGCGGCTGTGCCAGCCAGCTTCGGATCGCTCGGTCACGGTGTAGAGCCCGTCCTGCGGGTTCATCTGCTCTGCCACACCGGCCGATCGCAACGAGACGCCAGTGATTGCCCAATCGCGATCCCCCGCCGCCATCGCCAGGTCGGTGTACCAAGCCTGGTGGGCCCGGTGAAAGGCACCGATGCCCAGATGGACGATGCCGAGGCCCTGCGCTGTGCGATCATAGCCGAAACGCGTAACCGAGCGGTCGAGCACACCGATGTTAGCCAGCGAAAGCCTCACAGCTTGTAGGCTGCCTTGGCGAGGTTATAGCTCAGATCCTGTGCCAGCTCGGCGGCTTCCCAGTCCTCAAGCCGGTGTTCCATCACCAGTTCGGCCAGGAAGCCACAATCGATCCTGCGGGCGACATCGTGACGCGCGGGGATCGACAGGAAGGCCCGGGTATCGTCGTTAAAGCCAACGGTGTTGTAAAAGCCGGCCGTCTCGGTGCACATCCGGCGGAACCGGCGCATGCCTTCTGGGCTGTCATGGAACCACCAGGCAGGACCAAGCTTGAGCATGGGGTAGTGCCCGGCAAGCGGTGCCAGTTCGCGGGCATAGGCGCTTTCGTCGAGCGTGAAGAGGATCAGCGACAGGCGATTGTCATTGCCGAAGCGGTCCAACAGCGGCTTCAGCGCGTGGACGTAATCGGTGCGGGTAGGAATATCCGCGCCCTTGTCGCGGCCCAATGCGCTGAAGACCTGCGCGTTGTGGTTGCGGAACGCGCCCGGGTGCAATTGCATCACCAGACCATCGTCGATGCTCATCGCCGCCATCTCGGTCAGCATCTGGGCACGGAACAGTTCGGCTTCAGCCGCCGTGAAACTGCCGCTGGTTACCTTGGCGAACAGGGCGGCAGCCTCGGCAGCCGAGAGATCGGCGGTCTGGGCCGTTGGGTGGCCATGGTCGGTGCTAGTCGCGCCCATCGCTGCAAAGAAGGCCCGCCGTTGACGGTGCGCGGCCAGATAACCGGTCCAGCTAAGGGTATCCTCGCCAGTCAGGTCGGCCAGAGTCTTTAGGTTATCGCGAAAGCCTTCGAATTCCGGATCGATCACCGGATCGGGCCGATAGGCGGTGATCACCCTGCCCTGCCAGCCCGATGCGCGGA
>JBEEIN010000237.1:0-3517 GCA_041169825.1 Pseudomonadota bacterium | reverse complement strand
CAGACACTCTCGATGCCGGTTACCATGCTGCAGCTGCTGAACTTTTTCTTTGCATCTTGGGCCGTGGCCAAGCCTGGCTCGGTGGTTGAATGGGCGGCGATGATCGTGCCCTTCAGTTCACCCTTCACCATGCTGGCCCGGGCCGCCCGCGACGCGGCGCTGTTGCCGCATGTGCTGGCCCTCGCCTGGCAGGCGTTGTGCGTTGCGGGCTTCGTCCGGATCGGCGCGGCGCTGTTTCGCCGCTGGGTGATGAAGAGCGGACCCGCCACGACTGGCGACAAAAGGCCCTGGACGCGCCTTTTGAAGCGACAGGCCGTGCCCTGAATCCGGTCCATTCCCGAGCCGCTATTGACTCTATGGTAAGTTAGACCAAGTAAGTCTCAATAGGAAACTGATTGCGGCCCACGCAGCAGAGAGGATTCGTCATGGCTACCCAGTTCGCCGATGCCCCCTTCAAGTATCGTTCTTCGCCCACCGCTACCGAAGCGTTTGAGGCCTGGCTGAAGGAACATGGCCAGGAACTGCCCAAGCATACCCACCCGTGGGATGTTTCGCGCTCGGACATTTACGTTGAAGATCGCTGGCAGCCGATCTTTGCCGAAATGCGCGCCCAGGCGCCGATCAACAAGGTCGAAGGCACGCCCTATGGCGATTACTGGAACGTGACCACGGTCAAGACTGTCCAGCACGTCGAATCCTTGCCGGAACTGTTCTCGTCCTCATGGCAATATGGCGGGATCACCATCGGCGATCCGCCGGAAGATGTGACGCCCGAGCATCTCGAGGAGCGCCGTCTGCCGATGTTCATCGCGATGGACCGGCCCGAGCATACCGGTCAGCGCCGCACCGTCGCCCCGGCCTTTACCCCCGGCGAGATCGACAAGATGGCAGCCGAAGTGCGTATGCGCACTGCCGCCACGCTCGACAGTCTGCCCTGGGACGAGGAGTTTGACTGGGTCGACAAGGTCTCGATCGAACTGACCACCGGCATGCTGGCGATCCTGTTCGGCTTTCCGTGGGAAGACCGCCGTCTGTTGACCTTCTGGTCAGACTGGGCCGGCGACGTCGAACTTGGCCTCGCACGCGAGTTGAATGACACCCGGTTCGAAATCCTCCAGGAAATGGCCCAGTACTTCGGGCGCCTGTGGATGGAACGGACCGGCGCACCGCCGAGCCGCGACCTGATTTCGATGATGATCAATTCGGACGCAATGAACCACATGAGCCCGCAGGAGTTCATGGGTAACCTCGTCCTGCTGATTGTCGGCGGCAACGATACCACCCGCAACACCATGTCGGGGATCGTCCACGCGCTGGACCAGTTCCAAGATCAGCGCGCGATCTTTGAAAGCGATCCTTCGGTGATCCCGAATGCGGTGCAGGAATGCATCCGTTACGTCACCCCGCTGGCCCATATGCGCCGGACCGCGACCGACGATGCCGATCTGTTCGGCAATCAGATCAAGAAGGGTGACAAGCTGATCCTGTGGTACATCTCGGCGAACCGTGACGAAACGGTGTTTGAGAACCCCGACAAGCTGATCATCACCCGCGAAAACGCCCGCCGCCATTTGTCGTTTGGTTACGGCATCCATCGCTGCGTCGGGGCACGGCTTGCCGAACTTCAGTTGAAGATCCTGCTTGAGGAAATGCATCAGCGGCGGATGCGGGTGAACGTAACCGGTCCCGTCCAGCGCGTGCGCGCCAACTTCGTTCACGGCTTCCGCAAGCTTGGCGTCACGCTGAGCAAGTTCTGATGGCGGCGCGGCGGCAATTCCTTGGCTGGCTGGCGGCCGGGGTCGCCGCTTCGGGTATTGCCGCCTGCTCCAATGCCGAGGCGCGAGCCTATCCGGTCCGGTTTACCGAAGCCGAATGGAAAAAGCGGCTGACGGCCGAGCAGTTCTATATCCTGCGGCAGAAGGGCACTGAATATCCGGGCACTTCGCCGTTGCTGCATGAGAAGCGCAAGGGCGTGTTTGTCTGCGCGGCAGATGGCAATCCGCTCTATTCTAGCACCACCAAGTACGAAAGCGGCACCGGCTGGCCCAGTTTCTGGGACGTGTTGCCGGGTGCGATTGCGACGTCGATCGATTTCGAAACCGGCTATCCGCGCACCGAAGTGCATTGCGCCCGCTGCGGCGGGCACTTGGGCCACGTGTTCAACGACGGGCCCAAGCCAACTGGCAAACGCTATTGCATGAATGGCGATGCCTTGCTGTTCCGCCCGGCCTAGCGGACCCGATAGAGCCGTAGGTTGCCCGTGGCGAAGCCGGGCACGGGTTGAAGCCAGTCTGGCACCCGCTTTTCGAAGATTCGATCAGCCAGGTTGTCCTTGCCGAAGTTGGCATAGGCGGCCAGATCGGGCGAGCCGGTGCAGGCGATTACGTAGTCGGCATGGTTGGCCTTGATGATCGAGCGCGCCTGATCAATCGGACCGCTGAAGGCCATCAGCACCTCTATCATCTTCTTCTGATTGCGGTGGTACCCGCCAACCACGGCCGTATGGTGCGTCCGCACAAGGATTTCCGGCCCGCGGTCAATCGTTGCAAACATATGGGCCGGCGGCAGCTTGCGCAGGACGCGGATATCGCAGGGCCCATCCTGGTTAAGATAGGGGTTGGCGACCAGCGTATAGGCAGTCCGGCCATCGAACACCTTTAGCGCGCCGCTGGCCAGGGTTGGCGTGGCGATCACAAAGCAGGCAAAAGTGGCCAGGACCCGCTGGCCCATCCCCGGCAGTGCCCGGGCGCGGGGCAGCAATTCGCGCAGGATCAGTGCAGCAAAGGGCAGGGCCAGAAGTTGGGCATTGATGCCGCCGCGCATGACAATCAGGGAGATTGCCCCAGCGGCCCCAACCACCGCGCCATATTCGATCCAGCGCTGGCGTTCTCCGGCCTCCATTTCCTGCTGCAACGCGAGGCGCAGACCAAGGGCGATGACCACGATCGTGGCGATCAACATCCCCGCGGCCGAGGCGTGCTGCTTCCACAGCGGTGCGGATTCGATCAGATAGACCCACCAGTGATCGTGCAGGATCGGCGCCAGGGTCGCCATGGGCGAAACCGCGCAGATGCCCAGTGGCAGCAGCAGGGCTGGCGCAGCGACAAGCGGCACCGGGATCATCGCCAGCAGGCGGCCGGAGCGGCTTGCCTGCCCCGGCAGGATGCGGGTCAGCATGAACGCCGCGGCGGCACCGGCAAAGGCGAGGAAGTGCGGCCACGAGAGCATGTCGCAATAGGCGGACGCATAGTCAGACAGCGGCCGCAGCACCAGGAACTGGGCCGGACCGGCGAGCGCCAGACCCAGCAGAAAGCTCTCAATCTCGCGGCGGCCCTGCCACCAGTACCGCCAGGCATAGACTGCGCCGATGGCGGCGGCTAGGGGCATGCCCTCGACTGAAATGTAGAGCCACACTGCGGTGATCGCTCCGCCAGCAAAGGCCGTGCGTTCGGTCCCGCACAGCAGCATCCACGTAACGAAAGCGGCTGCCACCGCTTGCCAGCCGTGGTGATCGATC
>JBEEIN010000236.1:0-2922 GCA_041169825.1 Pseudomonadota bacterium | reverse complement strand
CTTGCGCGTCAGGTTGGGATACTTGCTGGCCACGCGCAGGTGGCTGCTGAGCGGCGCGCCGACCTGGCCGACTGGCTCGGCGACTGAGAGGCGGCAATGACCGATTGCCAGGTCCACGGGTGCGTAAAGGTCAGGATAGGCGAATTCTTCAACCACGTCCGAACCGACGATCCCGACCTGCGCCGCGCCGTGGGCAACGAAAGTGGCCACGTCGAACGCGCGCACGCGGATCACCCGCATGTCCGATCCTTCACAGGCAAACGAAAGCGCGCGGTTGCCCTTGTCGTGGAACCCGGCCTCTGGCACCACACCGGCGCGGGCCATCAGGGGCAGCGCCTCGTCCAGAATGCGGCCCTTGGGCACGGCGAAGGTCAGCGGGTTCGACATAGCGCGCGCCTTAGGGAAGGCGGGCCAAAAGGGCAAGGATCGGCGATGACCAAGGGCTATCAGTTCATCGATATCAACGCGAAGGGCGATGGGATCGTCGTTGCAGCCTTTGACAACCAGGTGGCCTATTGCTCCCAGGCTGGAGCCACGGTGACCGCGCGGGTTGTTGCCGCCTTGCGCGACTTGCTGGAACGGGGCGAGCCGGGGGCCTTGTTTGATGCCATCCGCGCCTGGCCGAGTGCGCCGCTGGCCGATGCCCTGCCACTGCGGGTTGCCGGCGGTATTCATGCCCTCCATCTGAAGGGTGCCGAGCCAGCCTTGGCGGCAATTTACGAAGACCGCGCCGGGGTTGACGATGCCGCCATTGTTGCCGCGGCGATCCGTGCGCATGAAGTGGAGCTGTTGCCGTGGCTGGATGGTCCGCCGCAAACCAACGAGGCGGGCCGCTCCAGCAATTTCATCGCCGCCATGCTGTGGCTGGCGAAGCAGGGCCTGCCACCGCGCTTTCAGTGCATTGAGATTGGCTCGAGCGCCGGGATCAACCTGATGCTCGATCGCTATCACTACGATCTGGCCGGGGTGCAGGTCGGGCCGGAGCCCGGCGCGATGCGGTTCAAGCCGGACTGGCAGGGCAATCCGCCACCGGCTCAAAAGATCGGGATCGTCTCGACCAGGGGCTGCGATGTCGCGCCGGTCGATCTTACCGATCCGGCTCAGGCGCTGCGGCTAAAGGCCTATATCTGGCCCGAGCATACCGTGCGGTTTGAACGCATGGCCGCGGCGATTGCCGAGGCGGGCAAGTCAGCCCCCGATCTTGTCCAGATGAACGCAGCGGACTTCATCGAGGCTGAACTGGCGAAGCCGCAGGCGGCGGGCACCACCCGCGTGCTGATGCATTCGATCGTCTGGCAATATGTGCCAGAAGACCAGCAGGCGCGGGTAACTGGGGCCATGGAAGCCGCTGGGGCACGGGCCACGCCCGAACGCCCGCTGGCGTGGATTGCGCTGGAGGCAAACCGCGTGCTCCACCTGCATGAATTGGTGGTGCGATACTGGCCGGGCGGGGGTGAGCCGGTGATGCTCGCTCGGGCGCACCCGCACGGTGCTAGTATTGACTGGCAAGTTTGAACCAGGCGATCGTATCGTCGATCCGTTCCTTCCACCCGCCGTGGTAGGATACCCATTCCCAACCCGAAACAACGGCAAAGGCCGCGACGCCCATGCCGCCCACCTGCAAGGTGGTGAGCATGCCCTGCCAGGCAGCATAACCAAGGCCCCAGAACAGCATCGATCCGACCCCGTGTGACAGGGGGAAATTGCCAAGCGGGTTGGAATGGCGCTTGAACAGGCCCAGTCCGGTCAGGAACAGCACGCCGCCGCCGCACATCACCAGCGCCAGCTTGCCATCAGCCGGCTGGTCCCAGTTATCGAGCAGCTTGGCATCGGATACGGCAAAGACGACGATGCCCAGCACGATCGGCATGTGCATATAGGTATAGGCATTGCGCGCTACGCGGCCGACATCGGCATTCTCGCTGATATGGTCCGACCCGCGTTTTTGCCCCAGGTCGAAATAGAGCCACCACATCAGCACCGAGGACAGGAAGGCCAGGCAGAAGGCCAGAATCCGGCCCATTTCCATCGAGGCATCGGCAAAGGTGGCCCCGGTGATGATGATCCCTTCGCCCAGCGCGATGATGATGAACAGCCCGCAGCGTTCGGCCATATGACTGCCGGAAATATCCCAGTCGCTGGCCTTTGACCGGCCCAGAAACGGCACCGGAAACAGCGTGATCGGGCCCAGGTATTCGATCACCACGGCCATCAGCCACCAGGCCAGCCGCTCTTCCTCTGGCCGCAGCACCCCGATCAGCCAGAACGGCGCGGCATAGAGAAACCACATGCCGATCCGCACCATGTTGCGCGTATTGGCGCGGTTCTCGCGATGCAGCACCACCGCCATGAAAGCGGTTCGCCCCACCTGCAGCGCAACGTAACTCGCCGCGAACAGCCAGGCGTACTTGCTGAAGCCATAGGGCAGGGCGACCGCCATCAGCAGGCTCAGCGCCATCAGCACCAACAGCATGATGCGGACTTCAAACCGTTCCGGATCGGCCCAGTTGGTGGCCCAGGTGGTGTACATCCAGGCCCACCACACCGCCAGGAACAGCACCAGCGACTGGGCAAAGCCCAGCCAGGTTAGGTGGTCTTTCAGGAAGTGCGAAAGCTGGGTGATCGCGAAGACGAAGACCAGGTCAAAGAACAGCTCCAGAAAGCTGACCGGCGCATGGCCCCCGCCATGGTTGCGCAGCAGCGAGCGACAGCTCTTCGCCTCGGCCGCGGCGAGCGCCGCACCGATGCCCGCGCGCTGTGGTTCAGCCACGGTCCGTCCGGTGCAGGAAGGCAGCAAGCGCCGCGTTCACTTCGTCCGGGGCCTCCCACTGCACGAAATGGCCGCAACCCGGCACCTGTACCAGCGTCAGGTCTTCAATCACTTCATCCAGCCCATCCAGATTGGCGGCGGGCAGGGCCATG
>JBEEIN010000235.1:0-3442 GCA_041169825.1 Pseudomonadota bacterium | reverse complement strand
GCCGTGAACGAGAGCCGCGAGCGGGTCCACGCGGCTTTGGCTGCCATGGGGTTGGCGCTGCCGCCAAAACGGATCACGATCAACCTCTCACCGGCGGACCTGCCCAAGGAAGGATCGCACTATGACCTGCCGATCGCCCTCGCGCTGTTGGCGGCGATGGGGGTGACCGATGCGGAGCAGATCGCCGATTTCGTGGCGGTTGGCGAATTGGCGCTGGATGGCCGGATCGTGCCGACGCCGGGGGTGCTGCTGGCGGCGCTCCATGCTTCCGGGGCGGACAAGGGCCTGGTCTGCCCGGCGGCCCAGGGTGGGGAAGCGCGCTGGGCCAGCGGCATACCCATTGTTGCCGCGCCTGACCTGATCAGCCTGCTGAACCACCTGAAGGGCACGGCCCGCCTTCCCGAACCCCGGCCCGGCGCGGTGGAAGAGGCGGCGCACGGGCCGGACCTGCGGCAGGTCAAGGGCCAGGAAGTGGCCAAGCGCGCGCTCGAGATCGCGGCCGCTGGCGGGCACAACCTGCTGATGATCGGTCCACCCGGCGCAGGCAAAAGTCTGATGGCAGCCTGCCTGCCCGGGATCCTGCCGCCGCTCACTCCGGCCGAAGCGCTGGAAGTTTCGATGGTCGCCTCGGTGGCCGGTCTGCTCGAAGAAGGCCGGATCAGCCGCACCCGGCCATTTCGTTCACCGCATCACTCAGCCTCGATGGCAGCCTTGACCGGGGGCGGCCTGCGGGTGCGGCCGGGCGAGGTCAGCCTGGCCCATCTCGGCGTGCTGTTCCTTGATGAGCTGCCGGAATTCCAGCGCGCCGTGCTCGATTCGCTGCGCCAACCATTGGAAACCGGCGTCGTCGATGTTGCCCGGGCCAACGCCCATGTGACTTTTCCGGCAAGGGTCCAGCTGATCGCGGCGATGAACCCGTGCCGCTGTGGCTATCTGGGCGATCCGGCACTGGGGTGCAGCCGGGCGCCGCGTTGTGGGGCGGACTATCAGGCCAAGGTATCGGGGCCGATGCTCGACCGGATCGACCTCCACGTCGAAGTGGACCCGGTCAGCGCGGCTGACCTCGCCTTGCCGCCGCCTGTTGAAGGGAGTGCCGAAGTGGCCGTGCGCGTGGCTGCCGCGCGCTTGATCCAGACCGAGCGGCTGCAAGGAACGGGCAAGTCGAGCAATGCGGAGCTGGATGGCGATCTGCTGGAACGCCATGCCACGCCGGATGAGGCGGGCCGCAAACTGCTGATGCAGGCGGCTGAGGCGATGCGGCTATCGGCGCGCGGCTATACGCGGATGCTGCGCGTGGCTCGGACGATTGCGGACCTGGCAGGCAGCCAGGGGGTCGGGCGCATCCATGTTGCAGAGGCGCTCAGCTATCGCCGGGTGGTAGGCCGCAGTTAAAGCGCCCGCAGCTTCGCCGCAGAGCTATCCTTGGGCCAATTGACGTCAGCCTGATCGCGCCATTCCAGCTCCTTGGGGCTCAAGGCGCGGCCATCGTGGGCGCGAATTGCGATCGGTTCGATCGGCAGGCCATCACGCTCATCGCACAGCACCGGATTTGAAGGGACACCGGCGCCATACTTCTCGCCCCATTGCCGCAGTGCAAGCATGGCGGGCAGCAGGTCGAGCCCTTTTTCGGTCAGGCGGTATTCGATCTTGCGCCGATCATCGGGCAGGGCCTGGCGCTTCATGATGCCATGTTCAACCAGCCGGGCGAGCCGGTTGGAGAGGATATTGCGGGCAATGCCGAGCGCGCCGAGGAATTCCTCGAAGTGATACATGCCATTGAAAGCGGCGCGCAGGATCATAAATGACCAGCGCTCGCCCATCACCTCAAGCGCGGCGGGCAGGCCACAATTGTTGATCTCTTCGAGCGGTTCACGAAGGTTGCCCATCGTCATCATCCCCTTGGTCCCTGGGTTGGCACCCTAACGCAAAACTGCCTCACATGCCGACAAGAAAATCTTTGCTGCACTGCACAGTTTCTAGTTGCAACTGAAAACCTATCTCGGTAAAGGACATTTAGCAACGCAAATCGGTGTCTCCCTCCCAGGACCTTCGATCCCTGCGTGTCGAATGAGATTTTGAACCAAGAAACGCAAAGGGGAAAACCCATGACCAATACTGCAAACCGCATTTCGCGCACTCTGGTTGCCGCCGGCCTGGCCGTGGTCGGCACGATTGCCAGCTTTGCTGCCACCACCAGCCCGGTTCAGGCGCAGACTGCAGCGCGCTACAGCGCGACCCTTGCTGCACCGGCGAGTGAAACCGCCAAGGTCGTCAATGGCGTGAACTGGACCTGCAACGGCACCGAATGCACCGGCCGCGTTGATGGCGCTGCCCCGATCAACACCTGCGCCCGGGTCGTGAAGGCTTTTGGCCAGGTCACCAAGTTCACCACGCCCAAGGGTGAATTCAACGCCGACAAGCTCGCGCGTTGTAACGCGGCCGCCTGACGCATTCTGCCATCGCCCCAACACCCGGGGCGCCTGGCAGACAGGCAACCTTACAGCCCCCAATAGCTGGGCCTCCGTTGCAAGACGGGGGCCCTCTTTTTTGGTCAGATCAGCCCGCGCTCGCGCAGATCATCCGCCAGCACAGCGGCAGAGGTAAAGTGGTGGGCGTGCCAGCCACAGTCGCGGGCGGAAATCACATTGGGCAGGCTATCATCGATGAATAGCATCGTGCCGGGATCGCGTCCGAACCGGCTGGCCGCCAGCGCGTAAATCGCTGGGTCCGGCTTCGCGAGCTTCTCAACCCCCGAGACGACGATATCTCCGAACCGGTCCAGCAGCGGAAAGGTCGGGCGGAAACCGGCCCAGGTATCGGCGCCGAAATTGGTGATCGCGTAAAGCGGCACCCCCGCTGCATCCAGTTGTTCGACCAGCTCCGGGCTGCCGGGCACCGGCCCGGGGATCGATTCGTTGAAGCGGGCGAACCAGTCATGGATGTGATCGGCGTAGTCCGGAAACAGTGCAGTGCGTTCTGCAACCAGTTCCGCAGCAGACCGACCGGCATCATGTTCGGCGTGCCAGCTGAGCGGGATCACCTCGTCCATGAACCAGTCCAATTCGGCCGGGTCATCGAAGTGGTTTAGATAGGGCAGCCGGCGATCCCACCGCACCAGGACGTTGCCGATGTCGAACACTACTGCTTCGATTCGCTGGGTCATGCGCAAATGCCTTGGGCTAAAACGGTTTCGGCCCGCACCCCTGACGGAGGCGGGCCGAACAGACTTCAATGCAGGGCCGGGCCCTGCCGCAAGGGGATCAGCCCTGGCGCGCCTTGAAGCGACGGTTGGTCTTGTTGATCACATAGGTCCGGCCACGGCGGCGGATCACGCGGTTGTCCCGGTGGCGGTCCTTGAGCGACTTGAGGCTGTTGCGAATCTTCATGAGTTCCTCGGGTGCGGTACCAACCGCTGAAATTGAAGCCGGGCCGTTACGGGTGA
>JBEEIN010000234.1:0-7226 GCA_041169825.1 Pseudomonadota bacterium | reverse complement strand
TGGTGACCCCTACGGGACTCGAACCCGTGTTTCAGCCGTGAAAGGGCCGCGTCCTAGACCGCTAGACGAAGGGGCCAAACCGGCTTGAGGCCGTCAGGCAGGCCGGGCGTTTAGGGAAGCGCGCCGAGAGGGTCAAGCCGCTTTTTGCAAGAATATTTCAATCGGCCCAGGCGGCATCATCGACGTGCAGTTCCGCTGCCGGCCTGCTGCCCCAATCGTCGATCTTGGCCCGACCGGCGAGCCAGAAGCGCCGGCCTTGCGCGCGATTGAGCAAAGCCTGGCCCAGTTCGGTCTCGGCCTGACGAAAGGCCATCGCCTTAAAGCTGGCGCCATCGTCGCCGCGCACGATCAGCCGGACATGATCCTTGCCCACCAGATCGGCCTTGACCAGCCGGACCGGTCCGACTGCAACGCGGGGACCAGGCCAGCCCATGCCATAGGGTCCCGCACTTTCGAGGGTTTCGACCAGTGGGGGCACAAGGCCACCCGGCGCTACGGCGAGGTCGAGCTGGAGCGATTGTCCAGCCTGCGCGGCGATGACGGCGGCGCCCAGCCGCTCATCCAGGAATTCGGCCAGCGCGCCAAGTCGATCGGGCGCGACGGTCAGTCCTGCCGCCATGGCATGCCCGCCGCCGGCCACCAGCAGCCCGGCTTCGCGCGCAGCAATGATCGCGGCGCCAAGGTCGACGCCCGCGATGGAGCGACCAGAGCCCTTGCCATGACCATGCTCATCCGCGTCGAGCGCAATGACAATTGCTGGCCGGCCCGACTTTTCCTTGATCCGCCCGGCAACGATCCCGATGACGCCGGGGTGCCAACCGGCACCAGCCAGCAGCACGACGGCGCGGTTATGCTGGCTTTCCAGCTGGGCTTCTGCGGCTTCCTGCACGGCGGCCTCAATCGCCCGCCGCTCTTCGTTCAATTGCGATAGCTGGGCGGCAATGGCGCGGGCCTCTTCCGGGTCTTCGGTGGTCAGCAGGCGCACGCCCAGCGTCGCTTCGCCGACGCGCCCGCCGGCATTGATCCGCGGCCCTAGGGCAAACCCCAGGTCGCTGCAGGTTGGCGCGCGGTTGAGCCGGCTGGCATCGATCAGGGCGGCCATGCCAATGTTCTGGCGCTGGGCCATAACTTTGAGTCCCTGCGCCACCAATGCCCGATTGAGGCCATTTAGCGCGGCAACGTCGGCGACTGTGCCCAGGGCAACCAGATCGAGTAGCGAGAACAGATCGGGCTCGGGCCGATCGGCAAAGAAGCCTCGCTGGCGCAAGACGCGGACAGTCGCCACGGCGAGCAGGAAGGCCACGCCAACCGCGGCCAGGTGGCCGTGGGCAGCGGCAAGATCGTCCTCGTCAAGGCGGTTGGGATTAACCAGCGCCATAGCCTTCGGCAGTTCGGGCGCGCATTTGTGGTGATCGACGACGATCACATCGATCCCGGCAGTGTGGGCCATCTCGAGCGCTTCGAAGGCCATGGCCCCGCAATCCACCGTCACGATCAGGCTTGAGCCTTCCTGACCAAGCCGGACCAGCGCCTCTCCGGACGGACCGTAGCCTTCCAGCAGACGGTCGGGGATGTAATAGCGGGCCGGGTGACCAAGCATCCGCAACAGCCGGATCAGCAGTGCTGCGCTGGTTGCGCCATCAACGTCGTAGTCGCCGTAAACGGTCAGTGCCTCGCCGGTGACGATCGCCTGGGCCAGCCGCTCGGCCGCCTGATCCATATCGCGGAAGGCGGAAGGGTCGGGCAGGAAGGCGCGCAACGACGGATTGCGGTGCCGTTCCACATCGTCATGGGCTACGCCACGGGCGAGCAGAAGCTGCGTTACCAGATCGTGATCCAGCGAGGCATGGCTGCCCGACAAGTCCATATTGCCGCCGCGCCAGCGCCACGCTCGACCGGTCAGTGAACGGTCAATTCCAAGGATGGATGAAGGGGCAGAAGCCATGCCGATCCGGCTAGCCCAACCCGATGCCGCTGAGAAGAGGCCGACTGCGGCTTTTCACGGCTTTGCAGCCGCTCCCGGCTGGGCCATGATCGAAGTCATGCTTGCGATCATCTGGCATAGCCGCACCGGTGCGGCCCGCGCTCTTGCCGAAGCAGCCCACGCTGGGGCTGGGGACAAGGCCATGCTGTTCCCAGCCGAACAGGCGCGCGTCGAAGACCTGTTACAGGCGCAAGGTTACCTGTTTGTCTGTCCGGAGAACCTTGGCACCATGAGCGGGGCGATGAAGGAGTTCTTTGATCGCAGCTATTATCCCGTACTGGGCCGCACTGCTGGGCGGCCCTATGCGACGATCATAGCGGCGGGGAGCGACGGCCATGGGGCCCAGACGCAGCTTGACCGGATCGTGACGGGGTGGCGGCTGCGCCGCGTGGCAGAACCGATGATCGTCAACCTCGCGGCGCAGACACCCGAAGCGATTTTGGCGCCCAAACGGGTTCCAGCCGACGCGCTCGCTGCGGCGGGTGCGCTGGGGGCAGCCTTGGCGGAAGGGATAGCTACGGGTATTTTTTGACAGGATAGTCAAAGGCAAGGGCAATCAGGTCCGAATTCGAGCAATTTGGCCAGTAAGGACTCGACTAGACACTGCGAAAAATGCAGACATTTTGATAACTTGGGGGATGAACGATCGAAGCGCAGCAGGACAATCAGGGCAAGGAATCGCCGCCCCGGCTGTGCCTGATCTTTGCGCCAGGTACGCGACCGGATGTTTCCGCTCTCGAGGCGCTTGCGGCCGAGGGCCTTGCCGAAGCGGACGCATCCTTCCTTGTTTCACATAAGGGGCAAGGCGGCGATTGGGCCGAACTGCTTTCTCACGGCCTCACCTTTGACTGCGGTGGATTGATGCCCGGAGACGGAGAGGCACAGCCGCCTGTCGGTCCGCCGGTCGGTCTTCGCTCGATGCCTGCCGGAGAGGTCGTTGCCCTGACCACGGGTCCACACCTTGCCGGCGGGGCCGCACTGATGCCTGTGCTCCGCGGGCTTGCGGCCTTGGGGGCCAGGCTCGCGAAGCTGCCCGGTGTAAAGGCGGTGGTCTGGACCCCAGCTTCTGCTTGGGTCGCGCCAGATCTGTTTTGCCGCGCGGTGGCGGAATGGCTTGTCGGCGGCGCTTTCCCAAGCCTTGTGCTGGTCGCCTTGGAGCGTGAGCCAAACGGCGCGATGATTTCGCGCGGCCTTGATTATCTTACCGGGCAGGAACTGAGGTTTGAGCCAGACAAGCGCATCCAGGCTGCGGCGATGGCCCGTCTGGCCGTCCGTCTTATCCATGAACTGGTTCAGCTTGGCCCACTGCGCGAGGAGCGAGATTTTGTCGGGCCTGCGGGCGAACATCTGCTCGCTGTGCCGGTGCGTAATGGCACGCAGGTTCGCGTTCTCGTCAGTGGTTACGGCAACAGGCCATGATCGGCCGGCAAGGCGCTGACCGCGGCTGGTTGCCGTTTCGCGCCGTAAACTTGCGTAATCGGCCCGATTTCGATCCGGGCATGCAGCGACACCACCTGCTGCCCATGCAATTGCTGCGACAGGATTGCACGGCACCGCTGTTTCGCGCGGTCGGGCGGGAGCGGCTCCGGTTTGATGATTTCCGGCGCAACGGTCTCTTGCTGCCGGCAACGGATCGCTCCGCCCTCCGGGTGGGATTGCCACTGCATCGCGGGCCGCACCGCATCTACAACGAACTGGTTAATGAGCGGGTGGGCCAGATCGAGGCAGGATGGGCCCGCAGCCGCGGTTTGGCTCCGCAGGCGGCCATAAGCGATGCGCTCGCCCGGCTCGAATTGCTTCAGCGTGCCTTGCGGCGGCGCCTTCTGGATCAACGGCGGCGTTTGTTGCTCAGCCGCAAGGACCCGCTTGGCGCAGGGATCGATTTTGCCGAGCTGGATGCCCTGGTTGATGACCTTTGGCCCGCAACCGAGGTTAGCGGGCCTTAGGCAATCAGGCCAATGTCATCCGCGCCTTGGCGGCCAGTTCGCTGCGGGCCCGATTGTATTCGGTCTCCATCCGGGTAACGCGTTCGGCCACGGTCTCCACGGCTTTTACCGCGTTGATGCCCTGGCCCGAACCCCAGATATCCTTCCACGCCTTGGCATCGGTGTTGCCGCCAGAACCGAAGTTCATCTTGCTCGGATCGCTTTCCGGCAGGTTGTCCGGGTCAAGCCCGGCCGCGACGATTGACGGGCGGAGGTAATTGCCGTGGACCCCGGTAAAGAGGTTCGAATAGACGATATCCTCGGCCTTGCTGGCGACGATGCTCTCCTTGTAGCCGTCCACCGCATTGGCTTCCTTGGTCGCGATCCAGGGCGTGCCGATATAGGCGAAGTCCGCGCCCATGGCCTGCGCGGCGAGGATCGAATGGCCGCAGGAGATTGAGCCGGAAAGGGCAACCAGGCCATCAAACCACTCACGGATTTCCTGCATCAGCGCGAACGGTGAAAGGGTGCCGGCGTGGCCACCGGCACCGGCGGCTACCGGGATCAGGCCATCGGCACCCTTTTCAATCGCCTTGCGGGCAAAGCGATCGTTGATCACGTCGTGCATCACGATCCCACCCCAGGCGTGGACCGCGGCGTTGATGTCCTCCCGCGCGCCAAGCGAGGTGATGGTCAGCGGCACCTGCCACTTGGCGCAAACCTCGATGTCTTCCTCAAGCCGGTTGTTGGTCTTGTGGACGATCTGGTTGACGGCGAACGGGGCGGCCGGGCGATCCGGATTGTCGCGGTTATGCGCTGCCAGTTCCTCGGTGATCTGGTGCAGCCATTCGTTGAGCACGCCAGAGGGGCGGGCGTTAAGCGCCGGGAAACTGCCGACGATCCCGGCCTTGCACTGCGCAATTACCAGTTCCGGTCCGGAAACGATGAACAGCGGCGAACCGATCACAGGCAGGCGCAGGCGGTCAAACGGGGCGGGCAGCGACATGGGTGGCAATCTCCGGTGGCTTAATCGAACGGTTAATAGCGCTCATAGCAGAGGCCAAGACGCTGTCGAGTCAGCCCTTTGACCATGCAAGTCAGGAGCACTCAGGCTAGAACACCGGTCCCAGGGCTGCGTTGAGATCGCGTGGGCGGGTCAGATGAACTAGCCGCGCGCAGCGATCATGCAGGTTAGCCCAGCGGTCGATATCCAGTTCAAGCACCGCGTAGCAGGCGGTGGGGAACTTTTCTTCCACCGCGTCGCGCAGCGGGCTCGTGCCATCGTCGGGGACGAGATCGAAGATCAGGTCTTCCAACCCCGGATTGTGGCCGACCATCAGGATCGCCGCAGGATCGCCTTCCTGTTCGCGCAGCACGTCAGCCAGGGTGACGCTGCTGGCAAGATAGATGCGCCGGTCCCAGTTGACCTTCACCGGTTGACCCGCCGCGTGGCAGGCCAGCTCAATCGTTTCCGCGCAGCGCACCGCGGGGGATGAGAGTACCCGGTTCCAGCGGACCCCGTGGTCGCGGATATGCCGGCCCATGATTTCGGCCCCGGCGCGCCCGCGCTCGTTCAGCGGGCGATCAAAGTCCCGCGCCCGGGGATCACCCCAGTCAGACTTGGCATGACGGAACAGGCCGAGAAGTTTCACGCGGGGCTCTCGCTATGAATGGTGCGTGCAGAAACACTGCCGCTGACGCGTTGTAAAGCCTCGTCCAGTGTTACTCTGGTGATTGGCGTTCCGTTCGGGAAGGCAGAGAGCAGCCGACTGGGAAATGCCGAAGATAAAACGACAAAGTGCCCGCGATCTTCCTTGCTGCGGATCAGGCGGCCAAAGGCCTGGGCGAGCCGGGCACGGATAATTTGGTCATCATAGGCAGAGCCGCCCCCGGCCAGTCGGCGGGCCCGGTGCAGGATCGAAGGTTTGGGCCAGGGCACCTGTTCCATCACCACCAGTCGCAACGAATGGCCCGGTACGTCTACCCCGTCGCGCAGGGCGTCGGTACCCAGCAAGGAGGCTCGCGGATCATCGCGGAAAATATCGACCAGCGTACCCGTATCGATCGGATCGACATGCTGGGCGTAAAGCGGCAGGCCGGTTCGGGCGAGGCGATCGGCGATGCGGCCATAAACGGCGCGAAGCCGACGGATTGCGGTGAAGAGGCCGAGTACCCCGCCGCCCGAAGCCTCGATCAGGCGACCATAGGCAGCGGCAAGGCTGGCGACATCGCCCTTGGGAACGTCGGTCACGATCAGGACTTCGGCCTGTTTGGCATAGTCAAACGGGCTGTCAAAGCTGGATAGCCGCGGCGCGATTTCCAAGGCAGCGGCGCCACTGCGGGCGATCGCGGTATCCCAGTCTGGCCCGTCGCGCAGCGTGGCGGAGGTGATCATCACCCCATGGGCGCCTTCGAGGACGGTGCTGGCAAACGGCTTCATCGGATCAAGCCAGCGGCGGTGAATGCCGACGTCGAACTCGCGGGCCTCGCTCCGTTCAACCGTTAGCCAATCTACAAACTCTGGATCGGCCGGTCCGCCCAGCCGGTTCAGCAGGGCTTCCCAGGCGGAGAGCAGGTCAATCCGCCAGCCAAGCGAGTGGCGGGCCCCTTCGATGCGGGCGCGGCCAGCCCCATCGAGCCAATCGGGTGGTTCGGCCAGGATGGCTTCAAGCCGCACGCCAAGGCGGACGAGGGGCACGCGCAATTCCGCGAGGGCTTCCTGCGCCGCCTGGGCGCGTTCGACCAAGGGGCCGTCCAGCTGGGCAGCCTCGGTTTCCAGGCCATAGCCAGCCTCCTGCCCACCGCTTTCATCACGGGCATAGACGGTGGCGCGAACGGCGGCGAGCAGCTCTTCCAGCGGTCCGGACGGGGCATTCTCGACCAGTCGTTGCAGCCAACCATCGCCGGGCAGGGCTTCGGCGGCATAGCGCGCAGCGGCAATCGCCTTGCCACCGGCCTCGTCATAGCTGGCGACATCGGCGAGGCGCGCGGAAAGGCCACGGCGGCGGCCTTTGGAACCGCGTTCCGGGCCGATCACCCAACGGCGCAATTCAATCGTTTCAGCCCCGGTCAGCGCGGCGGCAAAAGTTGAATCCGCCGCCTCGAACACGTGGTGACCTTCGTCGAAGACCAGCCGGGTCGGGCGCTGGGCATGGTCGCGCCCGCGCGCCGCGTTGACCATCACCAGCGCGTGGTTGGCGATCACCAGATCGGCCTGGGCCGAGGCGCGGCTGGCGCGTTCGATGAAACACCTTCGGTAATGCGGGCAGCCAGCATAGACGCATTCGCCGCGCCGGTCAGTCAGCGCCGCCAGGCCG
>JBEEIN010000233.1:0-3186 GCA_041169825.1 Pseudomonadota bacterium | reverse complement strand
GTGCGGAAATCGGCGAGGCGACCCACGGCCAGCAATCGCTTTTCGCCCGCCTTGTGGTCACCCAGGGCGGCATCGACTGCCACCACGGCCTGATCCTGCGCTTCCCGGATCGACCGGATTTGATCAGTCCGCACGGTCATCGTCGGGCCGCCGTCAAAGATGTCGATGTAGTTCTCCCAGGCGAAGCCTTCCTCTTCCAGCATGCGCATGGCGGCGCGGCCAGAGGGGTGGGGCACGCCGATCACCGCCTTGGCCGCTTCGGACAGCATGGCAATGTAGACCGGGTGCTTGGGCATCAGGTCTGCGATGAACTGGTTGCCGTGCTTGGCGTTGAATTCGTCCGCGTCCTGGAAATTCATGCCGAAGAACCGACCGGCGACCCCATCCCAGAATGGGGAGCCGCCCGCTTCATCGATCACCCCGCGCAGTTCGGCCAGGCAGCGATCGGCAAAGCGGGCGCGGTGGTTGCGGATGAACAGATAGCGGCTGCGCGCAATCAACATGCCCAGACCACCAGCCCGTTCACCCGGGTGCAGGAACAGTCCACCAACTTCACTAACGCCCTCAAGATCGGTTGATAAGTTAAGGATATCGGCGCGAAAAGTTCGTCCAAGTTCCTCACTGTGCTGGGTCAGAGCCCCGATCCGATAGGAATAGAACGGCCACTTTAGGCCCACGGCCGAGAAGATCTGACAGGTGCCGCGCACCTCGCCGGTGACGGTGTTTTCCAGCACGAAAACGAACAGGTCGTCGCCGAGTTCGTCCTCGGTCCGGGCAAAGGCGGCCGCCCCCCGCTCCAGCTTGGCGGTTAGCGCCTTGCGATCGGGTGGCAGGTTGGTGAAGCCGCCGCCCGTCCGCTTGGCCATCTCATAAAGGTGCTGCAGGTCATCGGCATTGGCCGCGCGGATCACATGGGTCACAGGGTTGCTCCAGTGGCAAGACGGTGCAGGACAAGGGCGGAAAGCTGGGCGCGTTCGGCCAGGCTGGGGACAATCAGGAATTCGTCGGGGGAGTGGATCGACCCGCCGCGCACCCCCATCGTATCGACCACGGGGACACCGCAGGCCGCAATGTTGTTGCCATCGCAGACCCCGCCAGAGCTTTGCCAACGGATCGACTGGCCCAGCGCGGCCCCACAATCGCGGACCAGTTCGAACAGGCGCTCGGCGGGCGGATCAAGGGGCTTGGGCGGTCGACTGATACCGCCATGGCGGTGGATCGAAACATCATGTTCTGCGGAAACAGTAGCAATCAAAGCATTGAGGTCACGATTAAATTGATCGGCCAGCCCGGTTTCCATTGGCCGGATGTTGAACCGCAGCACGGCATGATCGGGCACGACATTGTTGGCGCTGCCACCGTCGATCTTCGCCGGATTGATGCTCAGGCCCGGTCGTTCCAGCGCTTTGAGACCCAGGGCCAGGGCTGCGGCGGCAAGGATTGCATTGCGCCCATCCTGCGGATTGCGCCCGGCGTGGGCCGATTTGCCGGTCACGATCAGGCTGTAATTGCCGCTGCCGCCGCGAGCTCCCGCCAGGGTGCCATCGGGCAGGGCAGCGGGCTCATAGGTCAGCGCGGCAATCTTGCCAGCAGCCAGTTCGGCAATCAGCGGTGCAGAAGAAAGGCTGCCGGTTTCCTCATCGGAATTGATCAAGACATCATAGCCCACGCCAGAGGCCGCTGCGCTGCTTTCAAAGGCCTTCAGCGCCGCAAGGATCACCGCGATGCCACCCTTCATGTCGGCCACGCCGGGGCCGTTCAGCGTCTCATTGTCGAGCCAGCGGGTGGTCTGAAAGGCGTGGTCGGCCGGGAAGACCGTGTCCATATGCCCGGTCAGCAGGAAGCGGCGGTTGGCGGTGGGGCGGACCCGCAGCACCATGTGCCGGCCGTAAGCCACCGCGATCTCGCGTCCATCGGCGGCAATTGCGCCAACCTTGGCGGGGTCGACCAGCGCGATTTCTCCGGGCAACGCCGTAAATTCGTTGGTCAGCAAGCCCAAGTACTCAGCCAGCCCGGCCAGGTTGCCGGTGCCGGTGTTGATTGCACTCCAGGCCAGCACCTGATCCAGCATCGGCGCGGCATCGACGCTGGCAACCAGCGCGGCCTCGGCAGGCGTAAGTTGTTGCATGTGTTACCACCTCTAGCCGAGGCGCGAGGGGGTTCCAACCCCTGGCAAGAAAGTGCCCCTCCCGCATGCGGGAGGGGAGACAGTTGCCATCCCTTCGCACATGCGGCATAGGCGCTGGCATTCCTCCCCGGGATCGTTGATGAACCAGTCGGCAGCGCGCCATCGTGCTGCGCGATTCCATGCGTGCGAGGGACAATGAGCGATCGGATTGAGAAGTCGGGCTTGCAGGTCGATGCGGCACTGGCCCGCTTTATCGAAAATGAAGTTGTGGCCCCGCTCGGCCATGATCTCGCCCAGTTCTGGGCCGGATTCGCGGCGCTCGCCCATCGCTTTGTCCCGGTGAACCGGGCCCTGCTGGCCAAGCGCGAAGACCTGCAGACCCAGATCGACGCCTGGCACAAGGCCCGCGCCGGCCAGTCGATTGACCTGGGCGAATACCAGGCCTTCCTCCGCCAGATCGGCTACCTCGTGCCGGAACCGGCGCCGTTTCAGGTGGGCACGCAGAATGTCGATCAGGAAATCGCCACCATGGCCGGGCCGCAGCTGGTGGTCCCGGTGCTCAATGCGCGGTTCCTGCTTAATGCCGCCAATGCCCGCTGGGGCAGCCTCTATGACGCCTATTACGGCACCGACGCGCTCGATGCCGCACCGGCCAGCCCGGGCGGCTATGATGAGGTGCGCGGCGCGGCGGTGATCGCGGCGGTGCGCAAGTTCCTGAACGGGGCGATCCCGGGCTGGGAAGCCGCACTGTCGGGCGGCGCCTGCGCGCACCTGGTGGCCACCAAGCCCGGCGCTTACCTGTTCCGCCACAATGGCCTGCATATCGAGGTGGTGGTTGATCCCGCGCACCCGGTCGGCAAGACCGACCCGCTGGGCATTGCCGATGTGTTCCTCGAATCCGCGCTGACCACGATCTGCGACCTTGAGGATTCGATTGCGGCCGTCGATGCCGAGGACAAGCTTAACGCCTATCGCAACTGGCTGGGCGTGATCCGTGGCGATCTGGCCGAAACCTTTGAGAAGGGCGGGCGGCAGATGACCCGCACGCTCAATGGCGA
>JBEEIN010000232.1:0-3933 GCA_041169825.1 Pseudomonadota bacterium | reverse complement strand
CCGTTCGGTCTGCGACATGGATGCCGATTACTACCTGCAGACGGTCGAAGAGGTGTTCCAGCGCCAGTCCCTGGCCAAGGGTGAATTCATGCATCGCGGCACCCGGATCGACCTGGGCGCGATCCGCGATACGGCGCTGCTGGCAGTTGAAGGGGAGCGCGACGATATCTCCGGCATCGGCCAGACCAAGGCCGCGCTCAAGCTGGCGACGGGCCTGGCCGAAAGCCGCAAGAAGTACCTGCTGGCACCCGAAGTGGGGCACTATGGCATCTTCAACGGCAGCAAATGGCGCGAATTCATCGCCCCGGTGCTGGAAGACTGGATCAAGCGCCACGACAAGGCGAGGCTGAAGGTCGCCGCCTGAGACCAGCGGCAGCGTGCAGGCCGGTCAGCCGGCGCGGCGATCCAGTTCAGGATCGAGCGTCTGGCCCGGATCAAGCTGCACGCCAAAGCTGTTCAGCATCATCGACACCTGGGTGTACAGACCAACGGTCATGACCAGGTCCATCTTCTGCTTGTCGGTCATGAAGGACAGGCCTGCCCAGCTGGCGTCCGAGACGTGGAAATCGCGCGTCAGGTCATCGGTCGCGCGCAACATGGCGCGATCGGCCGCACTCCACGAAGGATCATCCGGCCCGGCTTTGATCGCCGCGATCTCGGCCTCGGTCAGCCCGGAATCGAGGCCAATGCGGGTGTGCTGGGTGAACTCGTAACCCGAACCGCAGTTAAATCCCGTGCGCAGGATCACCAGTTCGCGATCGCGCTCGGACAGGCTGTTGCGGCGCGAGAGAATATAACCGCCCCAGGCCAGAAAGGCGGTCATCGCCTTGGGGGCATGGACCAGCGTGCGGAAGATGTTGAGCACGGTCCCTTCGGACTTGGTCACATCCCGCGCGATGCCGGTAAAGACTGCCAGCGCCTCGCGCTGCTCGTCATCGATCGTTGCGAGATCGACCGGAGCAATGCGAGGCGCCGACAAACGCATCAGAAGACCTCGAACAGGCCCGCGGCACCCTGGCCGCCGCCGATGCACATGGTCACCACGGCATACTTGGCACCGCGGCGCTTGCCTTCGATCAGCGCGTGGCCGGTGCAGCGGGCGCCGGTCATACCGAAGGGGTGGCCGATCGAGATCGAGCCGCCGTTGACGTTGAGCAGCTCGTCAGGGATGCCCAGCTTGTCGCGGCAGTAGAGCACCTGGACGGCGAAGGCTTCGTTCAGTTCCCACAGGCCGATATCGTCCATCTTCAGGTTGAAGCGTTCGAGCAGCTTGGGGATCGCGAAGACCGGGCCGATGCCCATTTCGTCAGGCTCGGTGCCGGCGACGGCCATGCCGACATAGCGGCCGAGGGGAGTCAGGCCGCGCTTTTCGGCAACCTTGGCTTCCATCACGACGCAGGCCGACGAACCATCGGACAGCTGGCTGGCATTGCCGGCGGTGATGGTGTGGCCTTCGCCCATCACCGGCTTGAGGCTGGCGAGCCCTTCCAGCGTGGTATCGGGACGGTTGCAGTCATCGCGGTCGGCGGTGACGTCCTTGTAGGAGACTTCCTTGGTTTCCTTGTCGACCACCGCCATGGTCGCCGTGCAGGCAACGATTTCATCGTTGAACTTGCCGGCAGCCTGGGCCGCGGCAGTGCGCTGCTGCGACTGAAGCGAGTATTCGTCCTGCACTTCGCGGCTGATGTTATAGCGCTTGGCAACCACTTCGGCCGTGCCGATCATCGGCATGTAGATGTGCGGGTGCATTTCCAGCAGCTCGCGATCCGGCTCGACAAACATCTTGCCGCTGCCAACCACCTTGGAAATGCTTTCAACGCCGCCGGCGACGCAGATGTCCATGTTGTCGACCAGGATCTGCTTGGCCGCCGTGGCAATGCTCATCAGGCCCGACGAGCACTGGCGGTCGATCGTCATGGCGGGGACCGTCACCGGCAGGCCAGCGCGCAGCGCGGCCAGGCGGGCGACGTTGCTGCCGGTCGAACCCTGCTGGACCGCGGTGCCCATGATCACGTCATCGACTTCGGCGCCAGCAAGGCCGGCGCGCTCAACCGCAGCCTTGATCGAGAAGGCACCGAGCGTCGCGCCGGTGGTGTTGTTAAATGCGCCCCGCGCCGCCTTGGTCAGCGGGGTGCGGGCAGTGGAAACGATAACTGCGTCACGTGACATGGAAAATTCCTTGGTTGGTGCGCTGAGGCTGGGGCTTCGACAAGCTCAGCCTGAGCGGGATTGGGGTCTGGCACTCTGTCCGCTCAGCCTGAGCCTGTCGAAGGCCGCGCGAAACATTTGCGCCTAAGGGAAAGTTAAACGAAAAACAGCGTGATCCATTCGCAGATCAGGGCGGGCTTGTCCTCGCCTTCGATCTCGATGGTGATTTCATTGGTCTGCTGCCACTGGCCCGGGCGCTTTTCGACCAGTTCGAGCAGCTTAGTGTGGGCGCGCACGCGTTTGCCCGCACGGACCGGCGAGATGAAGCGCGTCTTGTTGCCACCATAGTTGACGCCCATCTTGATCCCGTCGACGCGCGCGCCTTCGGTCATGGCACCGAGCACCGGCAGCAGCGACAGGGTCAGGAAGCCATGCGCGATCGTCCCGCCGAAGGGGGTGTGCTTGGCCTTTTCCTCATCGATATGGATGAACTGGTGGTCACCCGTGGCATCGGCGAACATGTTGATGCGTTCCTGGGTCACGTGGAACCAGTCCGAAACGCCGATCACTTCGCCAGTCTTGGCTGCGAGTTCCTGCGGGGTCATTGCGCCTCTCCTGTGGCTGGAAAGGGATCTTCATGGCCCAACCGCAAGCCCAGCGCAACGCACCTGCGCCTGCCGCTACGGCAAGGCAGGGCACGGGTGCGTGCGCTGCCTTGCGAATCACCCGGCCCGCCCCAGTTTCAGGCTGGACCGATCCGCAATTGGTTCGCGCCCAGGCGGATCGGCTGCGGCACCGGCGCATCGATCCGTCGGCAATAGGACCACAGCCCGCATTGCAGGCCAATAATCATGAACATCACCGGCTGGTAAGCGATGCCAACGAATACTGCCCCTAGGAAATAGACAAGTTGCGACAGCTGGAGCGCCGTGGCCAGGGGCGCGACCCAGGCCTCGTGCAGGCTGGTCCGGCCTTTCCAGCGTCGGCTCAGACGTTCCATCTGCCAGGTGCCCAGCAGCTGGATCCACGCCCACAGCAGCAGTCCGGCATAGCCCTGTTCGCCCAGCATCTCGAAATAGGCCGAATGATAGGCTCGGCTCTGGTCGACGTGGAGGGTGGTCTTCATCGTCACGTTGTTACCGGATCCTTCGGCAACCACCGTGGGGATCAGCAGCTTGTTGCTGCGATAGGCATCGAACCCACCGCCAAACGGATGGTCCTTCACATAATCCAGCGTCCACATCCACACCGCGACGCGGGTTGAGGCCGACTGATCGGACTGGTGGTTCTCAATCGTGCTCATCCGCTCGGTAAAGCTCTTCGGCAGGAACGGCACGGCCGCGGCAGCGATCAGGCCAGCCATGCCAAGGTAGAGGAAGCGCCGCTTGACCGAGCGCAGCGACAGGACGGCAAGCAGGCCGATGCAGAGCAGGCCGGTCCGGGCCTGGGTCCCGACCGGGATCAGCAGCGCGGCAAAGGTCAGGGCAACCGAAAACAGCGTCACCAGCGGCCCGCGCGGAAACAGCGTGGTAAAGCGCGCCGTCCACCAGATCAGCGGAATAATGGCGATGGCGATCGTCGACAGGATCGAGCCTTCGTAGATGCCGGTGTTGTTGGCCACGAAGGTCTGAAGCTCGCCATAGCCGCCGCCGCCAGCCGCGGTCTTGATCCCGCCGCTGATCACGATGGCCCCGACCGACAGCACGATCACCGTGACCACCGCTTCGAACCGCAGGCGGGTGCGCAGGGTGAGCGGCAGAAAGATCGCGAACAGCAGGGCCTTCC
>JBEEIN010000231.1:0-4633 GCA_041169825.1 Pseudomonadota bacterium | reverse complement strand
CTTTCGCCGGATATTGCGGTTTCGTCCTCCAGCGTTGGCAAGCCGATCGTGGCGCAGGCAATTGCCGCATCGCGGGCTGCGGCGGCCTCTGCGGGATTCGGCCACAGGAGCGGACGATAGTTGCCGTCAAAGGCCACCTGACCGCCCCGATCGCGGACGCGCTTCGCCAGTTCGAGCAATTCAGTCCGGGCTGCGGCAGGCAGGATCGCCAGGGTGATCAGCGAGAAGGCCAGCAGATTGGCCGAGGCGATCTGCTCCAAAGCTGGCGAGGCCTGCGGCAGATCGAACATCTCTCGCGCAGCACTGGTGTCGCGCCAATAGGCGAAACTGCGTTCTCCCGAGGCATCGGTCGAAATCGCATAGAGCCCGGTATTGCGGGTCGGGTGTTCTAGCACCAGCGCGGTATCAAGCCCTTCGTCCGCCCACTGGCGTTTGAGGTCCTGGCTCAGCGGGTCGCGGCCGATTGCCGTGAAATAGGCCGTGTCGTGGCCCCGCCGCGCGAGGTGGATCGCGGTGTTGAGCGTGTCACCGCCGTAGCCGAGATGCCAGTCCTCGCCCTTTCGGGAGAGTTCCAGCATCGCTTCTCCGACCAGGACGATCCGAGCCAATTACCAGCTCCACATCGTGCCGTCTTCCAGTCGCGCAACCGGCAGGTAGGCGGGCTTATAGGGGTATTTGGCGGCCAGCTTTTCGTCGATGTCGACGCCGTGGCCCGGAGTTTCGCCGCAGAACAGCTCACCCTTTTCGAAGCGGTAATCATGCGGGAAGACCGCATCGGTTTCCTCGGTGTGGCGCATGTACTCCTGGATCCCGAAGTTCGGCACCCAGGTATCAAAGTGCAGCGCACAGCCCATGGTGACAGGCGAGAGGTCGGTCGCGCCGTGGCAGCCGGTGCGGACCTGGTAAAGGCTGGCCAGGTCGGCAATCCGGCGCAGGTGGGTCAGGCCACCGGCCCCCACCACCGTGGCGCGGATATAGTCGATCAACTGGTTTTGGATCAGGTCCTTGGCATCCCAGATCGTGTTGAAGATTTCACCCACGGCCAGTGGGGTAACAGTATGCTGGCGGACCAGTTTGAAAGCTTCCTGGTTTTCGGCCGGGGTGCAGTCTTCCAGCCAGAACAGTTGGAACGGCTCCAGCATCTTGCCCAGGTTGGCAGCTTCCTGCGGCGTGTAGCGATGGTGGCCATCGTGCAGCAGGTGGTGATCAAAACCATAGGTCTTGCGCAGTTCCTCGAACAGCTTGGGGACATAGTTCAGCGCCTTGCGCGTGTCCCAGCCGGTGACCGAAGGCAGGCTGGCATCGGCCGGCTCGTAATAGAGCTTGCCGCGACCGACCCCATAGGCATCCTTGATTCCGGGCACCCCGGTCTGCGCGCGGATCGCCTTGTAGCCCATGTCGATATAGTGACCGACCGCCTCGACCGTTTCGGCGATGTCGCTGCCATTGGCATGGCCATAGACCATGATGCCGTCGCGGCTGCGCCCGCCGAGCAATTGGTAGACCGGCATCCCGGCCATCTTGCCCTTGATGTCCCACAGCGCCATGTCGACCGCGGCGATGGCGCGCATGGTAACTGGACCGCGGCGCCAATAGGCGCCCTTGTAGAGGTATTGCCAAATATCCTCGATCCGGCGTGGATCCATCCCAATCAGGCAGGGGATCACGTGATCCTCAAGATAGGACACAACCGACAGTTCACGGCCATTAAGCGTGGCATCGCCGATGCCGTAGACGCCTTGATCGGTTTCAATCTTCAGGGTGACGAAGTTTCGTCCCGGACAGGTGACGATAACGCGGGCAGCTGTGATCTTCATACGAATCCCTGTGGTCTCGGATTGGGGAATGTGTATGATGTGTCTTGACCAGATTAGTCTGGCCTGTCAAGGTAATTGGTAAGACCAAAAGGAATCGCAATGAGCGACACTGTCGAGAAAGCCCAGGATCGACTGTACCAGGATCTGGCCCGTAACCTGATGGAGGAGCTGGCCTCGGGCCAGTATCCCGTTGGTGCGCGGCTGCCAGCCGAACGCGAACTTGCGATCAAGTATAACGTCAGCCGGCCGACCGTGCGCGAGGCGATCATTGCGCTGGAAGTGCAGGGGCTGGTCGAGGTGAAGGTTGGCTCTGGCGCCTATGTCCGGCGCCTGCCTGGCAAGGAAGACCTGCCTGGGTTCAACATCACCGCCTTTGAACTGACCGAAGCGCGCCTGTTGTTCGAGGGTGAGGCGGCGGCCCTGGCCGCGACCCAGGCCAGCGACGAGGAGCTGGTTGAGATTGAACGCCTGGTCGAAGAAATCGCGCGGGAGAACCAGCGGGCCGACGGAGCCGAGCGGTCTGACCGTGAATTTCACCTCGCCATTGCCCGGGCGACACGCAACACCGCGATCTATCAGGCGATCGAACATCTGTGGGACCTGCGCGCCGCCTCGCCCGAAGCGGCCTTGCTGCACGAGAAGGCCCGTACCGCGAACATCAAGCCGGTGGTCGATGAACATACGGCGATCCTCGATGCCTTGCGGGCCCGCGATGGCAATGCCGCCCGCGCGGCGATGCGCGCGCATCTGGCGCAGGTGATCGAAAGCCTGCTGTTCGCCACTGAAGAGCGCCAGATTGAGGAAGCCCGCAAGGCTGCTCAGGCCAAGCGCGCCCGCTATACCCAGGCGACCGGCTGATGCTCGACCGGCGGGACCTGCTGGCCCTTGGCCTTGCCGCTGGTGCCGCGGCCGCAGCCGGTCCGGCGATCGCCGCGCCACGTCTGGCCCAGCGCATTCCGCTCTGGCCTGAAAGCACGCCCGAGGAGGTGCCTGCCGGGCTCAGCGAACGCCTGACCGAGCGCTCGACCGATCCAGTCGTCCACGATCGCGCACTGACCGGGGTGACAGCGCCGTGGCTTGAACCGTTCTTGCCAAAGACAGCCAATGGCAGTGCCATCATTGCCGTTCCGGGCGGTGGATATCGGCACATGGCGTGGGACAAGGAAGGGCTGGAAATCGCCGCCTGGTTTGCTGCGCGCGGTGTTGCGGCCTTCGCTCTGGCTTATCGCCTGCCGCACGATGGCTGGGCGGAGGGCGGGGATACGCCGCTTGCCGACGCGCGGCGGGCGGTCCAGTTGGTGCGGGCCAACGCCAGCCGCTGGGGCATCGATCCCGGCCGGATTGCGGTTGTTGGTTTCTCGGCCGGCGGGCATTTGGTTGCCAACCTGGCGGCTCAGCATGAGCTCGAAGTATACCCGCAGCACGACGCGATTGATCGGGTTTCAGCCCGCCCGGATCTGGTTGCCCCGATCTATCCGGCGGTGATGATCGATCAACTTGTTCAGGCTCTGCCGGCCGGCCAATCGCTGTTTGGAAAAGCGATCGATGCGGCGACTGCGGCCCGCCATTCGCCGCATCTGCAGGCCCGGGCTGACAGCCCGCCGCATTTCCTGGTCCACGCCGAAGATGATCCGTTGGTGGGGCCGGAGCACAGCCTGGCGCTGCGCGCGGCGCTGCGGGCCAAGGGCGTGGCGGTGGAAACCCAACTGCACGCGCGCGGCGGGCACGGCTTTGGCATTCGCCAGGCAGCGGGCTTGCCGGTGGCGGACTGGCCCGAAGATCTTCTCGCCTTCGGGCGGAGCACAGGTTGGCTGGCGTGAATGTTCAGTTCCATAGGGAAACCGGTGTCATTGGCGGTAAACCTGTGGCAATGACCCCGCGAATCAAAGTTGGAGCCGTAGATGACGCCTGCCCTTAACCTTCATCCCGATCGTCTGTTGCCAGCCGATCCGGCGACGCGGGACCTGGCGCGCGCGCTCTATGCCGCAGTCAAGGACCTGCCGATCATCAGCCCGCATGGCCACACCGATCCCGAATGGTTCGCGACCGATGCCAACTTCGGCAATGCGGCGGAGCTGCTGCTTCACCCCGATCATTACGTGTTCCGCATGCTCTATTCGCAGGGCGTGCCACTGGCCGATCTGGGTATCGGCAATCCGGCGGCCGATCCGCGCGCCAGCTGGCGCCTGTTTGCCGAACGCTATTACCTGTTCCGCGGCACGCCTTCGCGGATGTGGCTCGACTGGGTCTTTGCCGAAGTCTTCGGCATGGGCGTCCAGCTTTGCGCCGCAACGTCGGACCTCTATTTCGACACGATCACCGAGATGCTGGCGAGCAAGGCTTTCCGTCCGCGTGCCTTGTTCGAACGCTATAACATCGAAGTGATCGCCACCACCGAGAGCCCGATCGACAGCCTGGAGCACCACGCGGCGATCCGCGCATCGGGCTGGCAGGGCAGGGTGATCACCGCCTATCGGCCCGATCCGGTGATCGATCCGGAATTCGAAGGCTTTCTCGATAACCTCAAAACCCTGGCCGACCTGACTGGCGAGAATACCCTTAGCTGGACCGGCTATCTGGCCGCGCACCGTCAGCGGCGGGCCTTCTTTGCAGCGATGGGCGCGACCAGCACCGACCATGGCCACCCAACGGCCCAGACCGCCGATCTCTCGGCTGCCGAGGCTGCCGCCCTGTTCGCCAAGGTGACCAGCGGCAGTTTCACGGCGGATGAAGCCGAACTGTTCCGTGCCCAGATGCTGACCGAGATGGCGGCGATGAGCATCGACGATGGCCTGGTGATGCAATTGCACCCGGGC
>JBEEIN010000230.1:0-8082 GCA_041169825.1 Pseudomonadota bacterium | reverse complement strand
CACAGGACGACAGGAAAATGGTTAACGGCGGTGAAACCCTTGCTCAGCGGGTTTGGCAGGTTCATCATCACCGGGCAAAGGATGCCGACCATGACCAAGCTGCTTCGTGCCCTTCCGCTTGCTGCTGCCCTGGCCCTCAGCGCTTGTGTCGCCCCGACCGGGCCGGTTGAAGTGACCCGCTTCCACGCGGCAGACATCTCGCCGCTGGGCAAGGGGACGATCGCAATCGAACCGGCGCCCGGGCATGACGGTTCCGCATTGGAGTGGAAGTCTTATCAGGCGGCGGTTGAGCGGCAATTGGCGCTGCTGGGCTATGCCGCCACACCCGCTGGCGGTGTGAGTGGACAGGTGGCGCAGCTGCGTCTCTCTCGCGAGAGTTACCGGCCGGAACGTTCAGGCGGTCCGGTAAGCCTTGGGGTGGGCGGATCGACCGGTACCTATGGCTCAGGCCTGGGCGTTGGGATCGGCATCAACCTGACACCGCGGCCGGCCGAGGAGGTTCGCACCGAGCTGGGCGTGGTCATCCGCGATCGCGCAAGTGGCTTGGCGCTGTGGGAAGGGCGCGCCAATTTTACCGTTGCCAGCAGTTCGCCGCTGGCGGCCACCTCGCTCGGCGCGGCGAAGATGGCGGAGGCCCTGTTCAAGGGCTTTCCCGGACAATCGGGTGAGACTATCGAGGTCAAATGACCGCACCCGACATCCAGATCGACGCCGCTTTTGACAGCGGCAATATCGAAGTCCTCTCCATCACCGGCACCTCTGCCCGGCTGGCCATCCGTAAGGATACCAATTCAGATTTCTTCCAGTGGTTCCACTTCCGCGTCAGCAATGCCGCCGGGCGGGCGCTCGAATTGAAGATCACCGGTCTCAATGGCTCGGCCTATCCCGATGGCTGGCCCGGCTACAATGCCGCCGTCAGCGAGGACCGTGAATTCTGGGGGCGTGCCGCCAGCAGCTATGACAAGGGTGAAGATGGCGGCACGCTGACGATCCGCTATCAGCCCGGCAGCAACCTGGCCTGGTTCGCCTATTTCGCGCCCTATTCGTGGGAGCGGCACCAGGACCTGATCGCCAGCACGACGCTCGCCGAGGGCGTTGCGCACCGCGTGCTGGGCCGCACGCGCGACGGGCGCAGCATCGATTGCCTGGATTTCGGACAGGGGCCCAAGCAGGTCTGGCTCTATGCCCGGCAACACCCGGGTGAATCGATGGCTGAATGGTGGATGGAAGGCGCGCTGGACTGCCTGACCAATCCCGCCGATCCGGTCGGCCGCGCGCTGCGCCAGCGCTGCACCTTTCACGTCGTGCCCAATGCCAATCCGGATGGATCGGTGCGCGGCAACCTGCGGACCAATGCGCTGGGCGTGAACCTTAACCGCGAGTGGGCCAATCCGAACGCCGAGCAATCGCCCGAGGTGCTGGCAATCCGCAACGCGATGGACGCGAGCGGGGTGGACTTTGCCATGGATGTTCACGGCGACGAGGCGATCCCGGCGGTCTTCCTCGCCGGGTTCGAAGGTATCCCGTCATGGAGCGAGGCGCTGCAAGGCGGCTTCAATCGCTACAAGGCGATCCTTGACCGGCGCACGCCTGATTTCCAGACCCGGCGCGGCTACCCAGTTGCCGGGGCGGGCAAGGCCAACCTGTCGATGAGCACCAACCAGCTGGCCGAGCGCTTTGGCGCGGTCTCGATGACGCTGGAAATGCCGTTCAAGGATAACGACGACCTCCCTGACACTGCGCAGGGTTGGTCGCCGGAACGCTCTGCCCAGCTGGGGCGGGATTGCATGGCCGCCCTGCTGGAGTGGCTGGCGGATTAACCCAGGTTGGCCGGACCGAAGGCGTGGGGCAGCAGAGCTGAAAGCTTCAGCTCCAACACGCCGTCCTGGCCGTCGCACCAGATCACCGGGTCGGTGCCGCCCAGCTGGGCCAGTTCGTTGAGCACCTGACGGCAGCGGCCGCAGGGGGTGACCGTCGGGCCCGGTTCACCGTGCATGCCGCCGATCACGGCCACGGCTTCGAGCCCGCCGCGGTGCCCATCGTTCATGGCTTTGGCGATGGCGTTGGTTTCCGCGCATAGCGTCAGCCCGTAACTGGCATTTTCGGTATTGGCGCCAGTGACAACAGAGCCATCGGCAAAACCAAGTGCCGCCCCAACATGGAAGTTGGAATAGGGTGCATAGGCCTGAGCCTGGGCGGTCCGGGCAGCGGCGATCAGGGTGTCACGGTCATGGGTCATGTCGCGCCTATAACCGTGTCATGGCTGGACCACCACCCAGCGCACGCCGCCCTCCAGCGCGGGCAGCTTAAGTCGGTCATTCGCGGTCCACATCGCCCAGGGGCGTCCGGCATATTCCGGCTCGAAACGCAATTGCTCCAGCCAGACATTACGATCGATCCGGGCTGAAATCTTGTAGCGCCGCTCAAAGCTGCGCGAGATCTTGAGCACGGCTGCCTTGCCGGTGTGGGTCTCAATCTGGTTGAGGAAGGTGGTCAGCTCGCTCTCCACCGCAGCATCGCTGACCTTGATCGGGCAATCGTCGGCCAATTGATCCAGCCAGACTGCTGCCGAGAGCATGGTCGGATCGCGTGGCACGACAGTGACGAAATTGGCCGCCTGCTTTTCGGCTGGCTGGCAGGGATCATACCGATGCACCGCACCCCATTGGAGTTTGGCTGCCTTGGCAGCTTCCAGGTTCTCATCAAACTTTGGGTCGCGGGCAAAGGCGCTGGCCGAGGCATCGAGATAAACAAAATCGGCGCCAATGGTCTTGAGGGCGACCCAGTCAACCGGGCCATCCTCGCCACCGATTTCGACCCCCTGGACCGGGAATTCCGCCCGTTCCGGCTGCCAATGCGACAGATGCCACCATGCCCATGTGCCACCGACAAGCAGCAGCAACAAAGCCGCACCAATCAGCCGCAGCCGTAGCCGTAGCCGACTGTTCTTCTTCCTAGCCATTTTGACCCGATGACCCCCTGGTTTCGCTCAGCCCCGGATATGCAGCACGCAGATCAGGGTGAACAGCCGCCGAGCCGTGGCAAAATCGGTTTCGATCTTGCCGTCGAGTCGTTCCAGCAGCAGTTCCGCTGCTTCATTGTGAACGCCGCGCCGGGCCATGTCGATGGTTTCGATCTCGGCCGCGGTCGCCTTGCGGATTGCCTGGTAATAGGAATCGCAGATCGCGAAATAGTCCCGGATCGGTCGGCGGAATCGGCCGAGGGCGAGGATCAGTGATTCGAGCGGCTGCCCTTCGGCATTGGCCACCTCGAGCGCGAGTCGGCCATCGGCGACCGACAGTCGCAGGCGATAGGGACCCTGATGCCCGGCCTCCCACGCGCGCAGCGGCTTGAAGGTATTCTCTTCGATCAGGTCGAAGATCGCGATCCGGCGTTCCTGTTCGATATCGGCGTTGCGCCACAGGATCGTGGCCTCGTCGAGCTCGATATGGATGATCCGTGCGTCCCCCATGACGGGGCACTTTTCGCAGATGCGAAATGGCGGGGCAAGTCTCCACAGGCTGTGGAAGAAAAGGCGCCTGCCTTGCGCTTGCCTATCGCCCCCTCGCAGAGCATTGATCGCCTCCCATGGCCAATACCGATCTGATGACCCGCCCCGATGAAGTTGCTGCCCGCGCGCTGCCCGCCAACGTGGAGGCAGAGGCTGCGTTCCTGGGGGCCGCGCTGATCGACAACCGGGTAATCGAGGAATTGAGCACGCCGCTGCGGGCCGACCACTTCTTTGAACCGGCGCACGCCCGCATCTATGACCGGATCCTGCAACTGCTTGACCGCAAGGCCGTGGTGACTCCGGTGACGCTGAAGCCTTATTTCGAGGCGGATGAAACGCTGAAGGAGCTGGGCGGCGCAGCCTATCTCGCCCGGCTCACCGCCGATGGTCAGGGTCTGTTGGCCCCGCGCGAGCTGGCCGAGCAGATTTATGACCTCGCCTTGTTGCGCGAGCTGGTTTCGGTCGGCCGGACGCTGGTGAGCGACGCTCTGGATACGTCGGAAAGCGTCGAGCCGCTTGAGCAGGTCGCCCGCGCCGAAGCCGCGCTCTACCGCGTGGCCGAAGGCGCCTCTGTCGGAAATGAGGCCGAGCCGTTCCGCAAATCCAGCCTGGCCGCGATCACCCAGATTGAAAAGGCGCTCAATTCGGGCGGGCACATTTCCGGCCGAACCACCGGGCTGGATGATCTCAATGCCAAGATCGGCGGCCTGCACGATTCCGACCTGATCATCCTCGCTGGACGCCCGGCCATGGGCAAGACCTCGCTGGTCACCAACATCGCCTTCAACTGCGCTGAACGCTACCTGCGCGACATGGCCGATGGGATCGACCCGAAAAAGTCGATCGGCGCCCCGGTGGCGTTCTTCAGCCTGGAAATGAGCGCGGACCAGCTTGCCACGCGTATCCTGGCCGAACAAGCTGAGATCAGCAGTGAACGGCTGCGCATGGGCAAGATCAGCCGCGAGGATTTTCAGCGAATCTCCTTCGCCAGTCAGCGTCTTTCGGAACTGCCGCTCTACATCGATGATACGCCCGCGCTTTCGATCGCGGCCTTGCGCACCCGGGCCCGCCGGCTGAAGCGCAAGCATGATATCGGCCTGATCGTGATCGACTACCTGCAACTGTTGCAGGGCTCGGGTCGGGCCAACGATAACCGCGTCAACGAAATCTCCGAAATCAGCCGTGGGCTCAAGACGCTGGCGAAGGAGCTTGAGGTGCCGGTGATCGCGCTGTCCCAGCTCAGCCGTGCAGTCGAAAGTCGCGAAGACAAGCGCCCCCAGCTGGCTGACCTGCGCGAATCCGGCTCGATCGAGCAGGATGCGGATATGGTTTGGTTCATCTTCCGCGAGGAATACTACCACAACGCGGCGAAGCCGGACGAGCCGTCAGAAACGAGCGCACCCGATGCGATCGCCAAATACGATGCCTGGATGCAGCGGCACCTTGAAGTGGTGAATAAGGCGACCGTGATCATCGCCAAGCAGCGCCATGGCTCGACCGGCAATGTCTACCTGCACTTCCAGAGCGAGTTTACGAAGTTCGGCAATCTCGCATCCGATTCGCGGGGATTCGAGACCTACGAATAATCGTTTAAATGCAGTCATTTAAGTGTTTTTTTCTTGACTTGCGAATCGCCGCACCGGTAACAGCCGGCTAATCCCGAATTTCATTGAATTGGAGTGCCCCATGGCGCGCGTTACCGTTGAAGATTGCGTCGACAAGATCCCGAACCGTTTCGACCTGGTGCTGATGGCCGCCCAGCGCGCGCGTGAAATTTCGGGTGGCGCGGAACTGACGATCGATCGTGACCGCGACAAGAACCCGGTGGTCGCCCTGCGCGAAATCGCCGAGCAGACCGTGCGTCCGGAACTGCTGAAGGAAACGGTGATCGGTTCGCTGCAGCGCGTTCTGCCGGAAGACGATGACGAGGTTGATGAAATCGGTTCGCTCAGCCAGTCGGCTGAAGCGCTGCGGATCACCGCCGCCGCGCCGGTTCGCAACACGTCGATCGGTGGCGATTACGACGGCTGACTTAGGCCGCGCTTGCTGCAATCAAGCGGCCCGCTTCCCCATCGGGAGGCGGGCCGTTTGCTTAGGGCGGTTACCGCTCTAGGATCAGCGGCAGGGATAGGTCTTGATGAAGTAATCGGCCATGGCCGCCTTCATCGAAATGCTGGCGCGTTGTGTCGTAGGATAGGTCCGAAGGTGTTCGAGCAGCTGGTCGGCCGACGTACGCGTTCCCTTGGGAGGACACGAGCTGGGCTTGCCGGCGGCGCGTTCCTGCTGGAGGCGTGCGCGATAGGCCATGCCCGCAGCCTGACCTTCATCCCTGAGCAACTTCATGTCCGAAGAACCGAGCGCCATGAAGCCTTTCGCCTTCAAGGCATCGGCCTTGGAAAGGAAGGTCGCCACCGACATGTCCCCCGTAGCAGCGGCGGCAGCCGGGGCGGCGATCAGCAGGACTGGCAGGATAAGACGGCGCATGGAATTCTCCCGAATGGTTTTGCATTGAATGACTTGACCGCATCAATCTGACAAGATCATGAACGCATCGGGATTGGGGAGTAAGCGGTGACCGGCACGGACTTTATCGGCGATATCGCCCAGGGGGCACTGGCTGCCCGCGCCTTAGAACCAGCCCACGGCGAAGGTCGCGATGATGGGCACACGCACGAGCAGGCCTGTCTGAACTGCGGCGCTGCGTTGCTGGGTCGTCATTGCCATCAGTGCGGGCAGGCTGCCCACGTCCACAAGACGCTGGGTGCGTTCTTCCATGACCTGCTGCACGGCGTGTTTCATTTCGAAGGCAAGATCTGGCGAACCCTGCCGCTGCTGGCCTGGCGGCCGGGCCGACTGACGCGGGAATATGTCGATGGCCGCCGCGCAAGCTATGTCAGTCCGATCGCGCTGTTCCTCTTCGTGGTCTTCCTGACCTTTGCCATTTTCAACCTGCTCGGCAGTCCGATCAATTTCAACAATGCCGGCAAGGCGCAGGGCTTCGAACAGGGGATGGGTCAGGCAGAGCGCGAGGCGGTAAAAGGCCTGGCGCAGGCCGAGCAGCGGCTGGCCGATGCCAAGGCTGGAAAAGGCGGCAATGTCCCCCAATTGCAGCGTGAAGTGGATAGCGCCCGCAACGCGGTCGCCGTCATAAGAGTGGCGCGGGACGGCAACTTGCCGCAGCAGATCGCCAGTGGCGATACCCCGACCGAGAAATCGGTGACGGCCGCTGTCAACCGGGCCTGGCAGCATGCCCGCGCCAACCCGGAACTGACGATCTACAAGCTGCAGAACAGCGCGTACAAGTATTCCTGGCTGATGATCCCGCTATCGGTCCCGTTCCTGTGGCTGCTGTTTCCGTTCAGCCGCCGCTTTCACCTTTATGACCATACGGTCTTCGTGACCTATTCGCTCAGCTTTATGCTGTTGTTGCTGGCGGCGATCAGTGTCTTGGCTGTCTGGGGTGGCGCCGGGATGCTGGTGGTGGCGCTGGTCTGCTATGCACCGTTCCACATGTATCGGCAGCTCCGCGATGCCTATGCACTCACCCGGTTTGGGGCCTGGTGGCGGACCTGGTTCCTCAGCCTGTTCGCGCTGCTGGTGCTGGGGATGTTCGCCACGATCATGACACTGCTGGTGGCAGTCTAGGGACGGCCACCAGCCTGCGCTGGATCAGGCCCCCTGGGCTGCGGCGTCGCCGCCAGAGAAGCGCTTCCCCGCCTTGGGAATGGCCGAGCCCTTGATCGGAGCCGGCACGGTCGGGCCGCTCGGGCGGTCAGGCCGGTCCAGCTTGCCGGTTTCCATCAGCTGGTTGATCTCGTCACCGGTCAGCGTTTCATATTCCAGCAGGGCGTTGGCGAGCAGGTGCAGCTTGTCCTCATTGGTCTTGAGGATATCGGTCGCGCGCTTGTGGGCGCCTTCGACCAGCCCCTTGATCTCACTATCGATCAGCTTGTTGGTTTCGTTCGAGGCAAAGGTGCGCTGTGAGCCACCCATGCCGAGATAGCCTTCGTGCTGGTCCTCATACTGCAGCGGTCCCAGCTTGTCCGACATGCCCCACTTGGTCACCATGTTGCGAGCGAGGCCAGTGGCATACTGGATGTCGGAGCTGGCGCCAGAGCTGACCTTGTCATGGCCGAAGATCAGTTCTTCCGCCACGCGGCCGCCCATCGCGACCGAGAGGTTCGCGTGCATCTTGTCGCGGTGATAGGAATAGCTGTCGCGTTCGGGCAGGCGCATCACCATGCCCAGCGCGCGGCCGCGCGGAATGATCGTCGCCTTGTGGATCGGGTCAGAGGCCGGTTCCTTGACCGAGACGATCGCATGGCCTGCCTCGTGATAGGCGGTCATCCGCTTTTCGTCCTCGGTCATCACCATCGAGCGGCGTTCGGCGCCCATCATCACCTTGTCCTTGGCGTCCTCAAACTCCTGCATCGCGACCAGCCGCTTGTTGCGGCGCGCAGCGAGCAGGGCGGCCTCGTTGACCAGGTTGGCCAGGTCCGCGCCCGAGAAGCCGGGGGTGCCGCGGGCAATGGTGCGCGGGTTCACGTCGGGCGCCAGCGGCACCTTCTTCA
>JBEEIN010000229.1:0-7554 GCA_041169825.1 Pseudomonadota bacterium | reverse complement strand
CCGCCGCAGTCACCTGCAGGCGGATCGGCTCACCAGCCGGGACAACCATGCGGAAGTCAGCTGCCAGATGGGTCGGCTCGCCGCGCTTCTTGGCTTCCTCTTCCGGCAGCATGTTCGAAATGACTTCAAAACCGCCGTTGTCCGGGTAGCTATAGGTCCAGAACCACTGGTTGCCGGTTGCCTTAATCGTCACAGCCTTGGCCGGGGCCGGCTTGTACTGCTTGGCGATCAGAGTCACCGAAGGCACGGCGATCGCCACAAGGATCAGGATCGGCAGGCCGGTCCAGATCACTTCAAGCAGGGTGTTGTGGCTGGTCTTCGACGCAACCGGGTTGGCACGCTTGTTATAGCGCGCAATGACCCACAGCAGCAGACCGAGCACAAACAGCGAGATCACGGTGATGATCGGCAGCAAGAACGCATCGTGCATCCAGCGGGCATATTCACCGGTCGGCGAATACTGGTCCTGCAGGTGGATACCCTTGGCCACCGGCATGCCCTTGCCCGGGGTTGGTGCCATCGGCGTGTATCCGCCAGGAGCAACCTGGAAGCGCGGATCGTTCGGATCAACCTTCGGCGCTTCAGGAGCCGGTGCGGCAGCGACCACAGGCGCGGCGGCAGCCGGGGTTGCAACAGCTGCGGCAGCCGGAGCAGCCGAAGCGGCAGCCTCAGCAGCTGGCGCCGAAGCGGCAGCAGCCGGAGCGGCGATTGCCGCCTGCGGCAGTGCAGCCAGGGCCAGGGAGAGACCGATTGCCTTGATCGCATGTCCCGCAGCGCGGGCAGTTCGAGCCAGTATCATCGTAGCGCTACTTTCGCTTTCCTTTGCGGCAAGAGCAGGGTCAAGCCCATCTCCCGCCCCCATGGGATTCAGATTTGCTGGGGCCTATACGCGCGCTTGCGAGGCACCTCAAGCGCCTCTAGGGGATATTTTTAAACACCCCCGCGACCAACCCGGCACTTCGACCGTGGCAACTGCGACGCGATCAGGCAAAGGATGATTTTTTTCATGCAGGATGAAGATGTTCTGGCAGAATTCCGGGCCAGCAAGGCTTTGCTCGAAGGGCATTTCCTGCTGTCATCGGGGCGCCACAGCGCACATTACCTGCAGTGCGCACGCGTGCTTATGGATCCTGCCAGGGCCGCGCGCCTAGCAATTGCACTTGCCCAAAAAATTCCTCGCGAGCTGCGCAAGGATATCGCCAAGGTTGTTTCGCCGGCGATGGGCGGCGTGATCATCGGCCACGAAATGGGCCGCGCGCTGGAGGTGGAAGCCATCTTTGTCGAACGCCCGACCGGGACCTTCGAAGTGCGCCGCGGCTTTACCATTGAACCGGGTGAGAAAGTGCTGCTGGTCGAAGACGTCGTGACAACGGGTCTGTCCAGCCGCGAGGCGATGGACTGTGTGCGTGAAGCCGGTGGTGAGGTCATCGCCGCCGCGGCACTGGTCGACCGCTCTGCCGGGTCGGTCGATCTTGGCGTGCCATTCTTCCCTCTGATTGCCATCAACTTCCCCACCTATGCGTCGGATGAGCTGCCCGCCGAACTGGCAGCCACCCCGGCGATCAAGCCGGGCAGCCGGGCAAAGCCGTGAGAGTTGGGCAGTGATACCACAGCACCTGCGCCTTGGTGTGAACATCGACCACGTTGCGACCATCCGCAACGCGCGCGGTGGCGAACATCCTGATCCGGTCCGCGCCGCGCAGATCGTGGCGGATTGCGGCGGGGACGGCATCACCGTTCACCTGCGTGAAGATCGGCGCCATATTCGCGATGAGGACCTCGCCCGGGTCCAGGATGCAACCGGGCTGCCACTCAACCTTGAGATGGCCGCAACCGACGAGATGCTGGAAATCGCGCTGCGCCACAAGCCGCACGCCGCCTGCATCGTCCCCGAACGGCGCGAGGAGCGGACCACCGAGGGCGGGCTTGATGCGGCGGGCCAGCACAATCGCCTGGTGCCGATCGTCAGCCGCCTGCGCGATGCGGGCATTCGCGTCAGCTTGTTCATCGGCCCGGATGAGCGCCAAATCGAAGCGGCGATCAAGCTGGGCGCGCCGGTGGTGGAACTGCACACCGGCGACTATGCCCATGCCGAGGGCGATGCCCGCGCGGCCGAGCTGAAGAAGCTCGCCGACATGGCCGCGCTGGCCGCCAAGAACGGGATCGAGCCCCACGCCGGCCATGGCCTGACCTATGATAACGTCCAGCCCATCGCCGCGATCCCCCAGATCGCCGAGCTCAACATCGGGCACTACCTGATCGGCGAGGCGATCTTTGTCGGCCTGGAAGCCAGCGTCCGGCGGATGCGCGAACTGATGGACGCCGCGCGTTGATCATCGCCATCGGTTCTGACCTGTGCAACATTGAGCGGATCCAGAATTCGCTGAACCGCTTTGGCGAGCGGTTTGAGCTTCGCGTCTTCACGGAAATCGAGCGCGCCAAGGGCAATTCACGGCCTTTCACCAAGGCCGGCACCCTGGCCAAGCGCTTTGCCGCCAAGGAAGCTTTTTCCAAGGCGGTGGGCACCGGGTTCAAGCGCGGCGTGTTCATGAAGGACATCGGGGTGGTCAACGCCCGCTCGGGCGCGCCGACCCTGGCCTTAACCGGCGGGGCGGCAGAACGACTTGCCGCGATCACTCCCGAAGGCCATCAAGCCGTGGTACACCTGACACTTACTGACGATCACCCCTGGGCCCAGGCCTTTGTAATCATCGAGGCCCGCCCCAAATGACGGTACCCATGACTGAACAGAACACCCCCGCCCCCGCTGGCGCCGGAGAGCCCGAAAAGGTCAACTGGTTCGCCGAGATCAAAAGCCTGGCGCTGATGCTGCTGGCGGTCCTGGCCTTCCACAGTTTCGTGGCCAAGCCGTTCTACATCCCGTCGATCTCTATGATGCCTAACCTGCTGGTGGGGGACCGGTTGGTCGTTTCGAAGTTTCCTTACGGTTTCAACTGGTCGTCGGTCAGCTTCCACCTGCTGCCGCGCGGCACGTGGCGCGTACTGGGCGGAACCCCGGACTATGGCGACATCGTAATCGTTGTTCCCGCGAACCGCGAGGAAGACCTGATCAAGCGGGTGATTGGCCGACCGGGCGATCGGATTGCGGTGAGGGACGGCATCGTCATCCTGAACGGGAAGCCAGTGCCGCGCGCGATCGAACCGTCGATCCAGCTGCCGGAAGACCCGGAACTGACCTGCGATGGCAGCCCCTGCTATAGCTATTTCGAAAACTATAAGGTCCGTCTCCCCTCTGGCCGGGTGGTTTACGAAATCCCCGCCTTCCGTGAAACGCTGCCCAACGGCGCCAGCTACATCGTGATCGATCACATGCAGCAGAGCCTGGACAACATGGATGAGATCACCGTACCTGACGGCCACGTTTTCCTGATGGGCGACAACCGCGACCACTCGGCTGACAGCCGTGCCGCGCTGTGGGAAAATGGCCTGGGCGGTCCGGTCCCGCTCTATGACATTGGCGGCCGCGCCGAATTCACCACCTTCAGCCTCAATGGCAGCGAAAGCTTGAACCCGCTCAGCTGGTGGGGAGCACTGCGGGGTGACCGCGCCTGGCGCAGCCTGCGGCCCGTTCACGTGCCGCAAGGCAAGTAACCGGAGATCAAGGTCACCATGACTGACGCCACCAGCGACATCCCGGTCAAAAGCCGCCGCCCGCGCAAGCCGGTCTCGGCGGCACCGGCGGCGGTGGGACCGACCGACATTTCCGATCCGCTGCTGCGCCATGAAGCCAAGCGGGCCTTTGTCTGGATCGGGATGGTCGGTCTGGCGGCGCTGGCTGTCCTGCTGGCGCAACCCCTGCTGGTTATCTTCGGCGGGATGGTCTTTGCCGCCATGATCGACGGCGGTGCACGATTGCTCGGCCGGGTGCTGCCGGTCAACCGCGCGATCCGGGTGACGCTGGTCCTGCTGTTCGCCGTCGGCTTTCTGACCTGGACAGTCATGTTCGCCGGCAGCCAGATCGCCGCCCAGGCTTCTGAACTGCCCGCAATCGTCCAGGCTCAGGCCTTGAAGGCTGCCGCCTGGCTGGAAACCCGCGGCTTCCGGATCAATACTGGCAATGTTCAGGCGCTGATCGAGCAGGCGATCGGCGGCGTCCGCCAGGTCACTTCCGCGGTCGGTGGCGTGATCGGTGGCCTGACCACGGCCTTCCTGATCGTGGTCATGGGCATCTATTTCGCTGCGGAGCCGCAGCTGTATCGACGCGGTTTCGCCTGGATGCTGCCGCGGGAAGAGCGCGACTCTTTCGATGTAACCGCAGCGCAGATGGGCAAGACCTTGCGTATGCTGATGTTCGGCCGCCTTGTCGGCATGGCGGTTGAAGGGGTCGGGACCTGGCTGATGCTGGCGATTTACGGTGTACCGATGGCCGGCCTGTTGGGCCTGCTGACCGGCCTGCTTGCATTCCTGCCCAACATCGGCGCGCCGATTTCCGGCCTGCTGATGGTCTTGGTCGGTTTTTCAGGCGGCTGGGAAATGGGGGTCTACTGCATCATCGTCTATGTCGTGGTCCAGACAGTGGACGGCAACATCATCGTGCCGATGATCGCCAAGAAGACCGCCGATCTGGCCCCGGCGCTGGTCCTTGGCGCCCAGTTGATCATGGGGGCCTTGTTCGGGCTCATCGGCCTGATGCTGGCTGACCCGCTGGTCGCGATGCTAAAGGTTGCGCTGGAGCGCCAGTCGGAACGCAATGACCGCTCCGAAGCCGCGAACAAGGTCTAAACAATGGCTCGGAAGTTTCTCTACGTCATCGCCACGCTGATCGTCCTGTTCATTGCCGGGCGGCTGGCGCTGGGCTTCTATCCAGAACAGCTGACTCGCGCCGCCTTTACGCCCTCAGCCGCCTTTGAGCAGCAAGCGGCCAAGCCAAGCACGGCCTATGCTGATCCCGCCTTGTGGCTGGCCCGGCCCGACCTGAAAGAGCCTGGCCCGGCACAGTGGTTGCCGACCGGCTTCAAGGCTGAAGACAAGAAGCTGAACGTTCCGGTCTTCTTCATTCACCCGACCAGCTACCTCAAGCGAGCGCACTGGAACGCGCCGCTGGATGACAGTGACGCAAACCGCATTGCCGGGATGATGATCCGCGCGGCGGCCACGCCGTTCAACGTGTCTGGCCAGGTCTGGGCACCGCGGTACCGCCAGGCGACTTTCGGCGCCTTTGTGAGCGACAAGCCCGAAGCGCAACAGGCGCTGGACCTGGCCTACGCTGACGTTTCAGCAGCCTTTGACCAATTCATTGCCAGCATTCCGGCGGGCAGCCCCTTCGTGATCGCCGGCCATAGCCAGGGCGGCTACCACCTCAAGCGATTGCTGGCCGACAAGGTCAAGGGCACGCCGCTCGCCAACCGGCTGGTTGCCGCCTATCCGATTGGCTGGCTGGTCGATCAGTCAACCGATCTGCCGGTCATGGGCTTCCCCGCCTGCTCCAGACCCGACCAGACCGGCTGCGTCATCTCATGGCTCAGCTATACGAATGACGGCGATGCCGGAATGATGATCGCAGCTTATCAGCGCTTCGCAGGCAAGCGCGGCGCGGGCGGCGCGGCGCCCAGCTACCTCTGCTCCAACCCGCTGACAGGCATCGCGGGGGGGGAGGCACCGGCCAAGGCCAACATCGGCACCATGGTGCCGGACACCCGCTTGCAGAATGGAACGATCAAGCCAGGTATGGTTGGTGCCCGTTGCGATGGGCAAGGGATCCTGCGGATCGGAGCCGGACCAGAGATGGGCCCATTCGTGCTGCCCGAGGGTAACTACCACGTCTATGACGTGCCCCTGTTCTGGGCCAACCTTCGCGCCGATTTCGTGCGCCGGGCCGAGGCATGGCGGCCGCGCTAGTAACCACCTTTGCGGCCGAGTTCCGCGCTGCCTTGCCGGGTGGCGGGTCGTTGCTCGGGCTTGACCTTGGCACCCAGACCATCGGCACGGCCTTTTGCGATGCCGGCTGGCGCTTTGCTTCGCCGGGCAAGACGCTGAAGCGCGGCAAGTTCGGGGCAGACCGTCAGGCGCTGGCAGCGCTGGTGGCCGAGCGCGGCATCACCGGTGTGGTCATCGGCCTGCCGCTCAACATGGACGGTAGCGAGGGGCCGCGCAGCCAATCGAGCCGGGCCTATGCCCGCAATGTCGCCGAGGCGTTGAGCCTGCCCGTGCTGCTGTGGGATGAGCGCTGGTCCACCGCCAGTGCGGAAAGCGCGCTGATTGCCCAGGACATGAGCCGGGCCAAGCGAGTGGGCCGGATCGACGCGGCTGCCGCGGCGGTGATCCTGCAGGCCGCGATCGACGCTCTGGCCGGCGGATTCGCCTAGCCGGCCAGCTCCGCACGCCGGGCCTTCGCCTCCATGGCGACGAGCCGACTACCGGCCTGCTCGGCCTTGCGCCACAGGGCATCGCGCCCGCTTGCATCGGTCGTCGTGCCAGCCAAGGCATCCCAGCAGAGCAGGCGCATCCGGTCGCTGGGGTGGCGGTGGGCGAAACGATCGGCAAGGTCCAGTGCTTCCGCCCCGCCCATCCCGACTGCAATCCGCATGAAGGCCTCGCTCGATCCGCCCGAAACGATGGCCCCGACCCGCTGCCGGTCAAGGTCGAAGCGGTACTGGTCAAGCCAGCCCTGGGCGCCGAGCGTCTGCATGATGTTGAGCGAGACCGAGAGCGAGTCAGCCGGGTGTTGCGCGTGGACATCGCGGTGGGCGCGGTAGAGCATCAGCTTGCCCTCCTCTAGCCGGGCGCGTTCGACGAAGCGCAGGCTTGGCACCGGCTCATCGTGATAGCCGATCACCGCCTCGTAATCGTAATCGTAGTAATCGCTCCAATAACCCGGGCCAAAATAGCCCAGGGTCAGGAAGCTGAAATTGTGGTCATGCGGCAGGCCATAGGAGAACGAGGTACCGCCCGAGGCGCGCAGCATGTGCTCATCGCTCGACGGCCAGAGGTTGGCCCGAATGAAGAAGGTGCCGTTAGGCGGCGCCAGCATCACCACCTGGGGGCCATAGGCATTATCGAGCACGTCCTCGCGGTGGCGCTGGGCCAATTCGGCCACCAGCACATCGCCCAGAAACTGCCGGTCATTACCCAGCCGCCGCAGCCATAGCGCGGCGTGTTCGAGGCATTCCGGGTCATCGAAATCGACCCCCTTGGCGGTCAGCGCGTCGCAGGCCTCGGCAAGGCTAGCGACTTCGGTATCGGCCAGTTCGATCAGGCAGGGCATAACGGCACCTCGGCAAGCTGGGGGTAGGTCTCAAGCAATTGCGCCCGCAGGGCACCGGCCGGTGCCACCAGCGGATCATCGCTGCGCTTGGCGATCGCTGAGAGGGCCAAGAACCCGGCGCGGCTGTCCAGCGCTAGGCATTCGCGCAGAGCCTGCCAGCGCAGGTGGGGGGAGCCGACTTCCTCGGCCATCGCCGCCAACATTGGGGCAGCATCGGCCCGGCCCATCCGGCCCAGCAAGGCAACGGCCAGTTCCAGCCGACTGTCGCGCGGATGACCGGCCGCCTGATGCAGCAGCCGCCCATCGTCGAGCGCATATTCGCAGCTGGG
>JBEEIN010000228.1:0-12764 GCA_041169825.1 Pseudomonadota bacterium | reverse complement strand
TTCGACGATCCCGCATTCGCTGGCGATCCGGCCAAGCTTGCGGGCTTCATCATAATACTTCGACTTGGCGACCAGCCGCTCGACCACCGCCTTGCGTTCAGGCGTGGTTGCGGCATTCAATGCCGCTTCGGCCGCTTCAGGCGCGGGGATGCGGGCCGAGCCGTAACAGACCAGGGTCGATCCGATCCCGGCCTCGTCCAGCATCATTTCGCACTTCAGCAGTTCCAGCTGGAAGCGGACCGGGCGCAATTCCTCGCGCAGCAGGAAATCGGTATCGCGGAATGCCAGCTTGTAGGCCGGGCTGCGGGTTTGCGGGGTGGCCGCGATGTGCGATTCGACGAACGAGGCTTCCTGTTCGGCCTTGTAGAAGCGGCGGCGATTGAGTCGCTTGTCGGGTGTTTCGGTCATCAGACGTTTGTCCTTTGTGGCGAGGCACTTGCCAAGCCCAAAAACAGTTCGGCCCGCCGCTCGGTTGCAGAGCGCGGGCCGGATATTTCAGCGAAAGTTTGGATGCCCGACAAGGATTCGAACCTTGATTGACGGAGTCAGAGTCCGCTCTCTTACCATTAGAGGATCGGGCAACGAGGGCGGTCCTCTAGGCGGACGATGCGCCCGCGTCAAGCGGCTGCACTTGCCCTTACGGCAACCTCGGGCTAGCATGGGATCAGGTACCCGCTGACCAGGCGGGATAATGATAAGAGTGTGATTGTTATGGCGGAAAAGTTTCCGCCGGCCATGCGCGAGGAGGCACGACAGGGGTTCGAACCCGGACAGGACCAGCGCGACGCGCCCATCCCTGCCGAAACCGTTCCCGCCAAGCCATCCCGCCGGTCGGACGGCCGACCCGGACGAATCGACCCGCTGCCCGGCGGGCGTGAGGCGGCATCCTATCAACGGCAAAGCTTTGCCGCGATTGACCTGGGCACCAACAATTGCCGGCTACTGATTGCGCGCCCGCAGGGCGAGAACTTTGTGGTGGTCGATGCCTTCAGCCGGGTCGTGCGCTTGGGTGAGGGGTTGGCCGGATCTGGCCGGCTGAGCGAAGCAGCCATGGACCGCGCGCTCGGCGCGCTGCAGGTTTGCGCCGAAAAGCTCAAGCGCCGCCGGGTGCATCTTGCGCGCTCGGTCGCCACGGAAGCCTGTCGCCGGGCTGAGAATGGCGCCGAATTCATCGAGCGGGTGCGGCGCGAAACCGGCATCGCTCTGGACATCATCAGCGCGAAGGAAGAGGCGCGGCTGGCCGTGCTTGGCTGCCATATCCTGCTGGAACAGGGCGATGGTCCGGCCATCATATTCGATATTGGTGGAGGATCGACCGAGCTCGTCCTGGTCGAACAAGATGGCGCGCCCTTGCCCCGGATCGTCGACTGGATGAGCGTCCCTTGGGGCGTCGTCTCGCTAACCGAAACCTGCGGCATCGAACCGCTCGACGCCGACGGACGCGCTGCCCGGTATGCCGACATGCGCAGGCGGGTGCGCGAAAGCCTGGCTCCGTTCGCGGAGCGCCTGCAGCCAACCCTTGAACAGCGCGATCCGGCACGGCCGCTGCGCCTGCTTGGGACCAGCGGCACGGTCACAACCTTGGCCAGCCTGCACCTCGAACTGCCGCAATACGATCGCCGTGCGGTCGATGGACTGATTGTCCCGGCGGAAGCGATGCGGGGGATTTCGGAACGCCTTTCGGCCATGCCGATCCCGGCGCGGCGCGAACTGGCCTGCATCGGACGGGAACGGGCTGACCTGGTGGTGGCGGGATGCGCGATCCTTGAAACAATCCTCGACCTCTGGCCGGCCGATCGGCTAGGCGTGGCTGACCGCGGCATCCGCGAGGGCATCCTGCGCAGCCTGATGGCCTCCGAAGGCATGGCGGAACGTACCCGCGCCAACATTCGCCGCACCAAGCGGGAAGGACTTTCACGATGAGCCGTTCAGGCCGCCCCGCCGGCGAACGGCTCAAGACTGCGAAGCGGCGCACGGCCAGTTCGACGCGCTGGCTGACCCGGCAACTTAACGACCCCTACGTGAAGGCCGCGAAAGATGCCGGCTGGCGCAGCCGCGCAGCGTTCAAGCTGATCGAGCTCGACCAGAAGTATGCTCTGCTGAAAAATGCCAAGCGGGTGGTCGATCTGGGCGTGGCACCGGGCGGCTGGAGCCAGGTGGTGCGCAAACAGGCGCCCAAGGCCGCAGTGGTCGGGATCGACCTCTTGCCGACCGAGCCGCTGGAAGGGGTGACCCTGTTCCAGATGGATTTCATGGACGATGCTGCGCCCGACCTGTTGATCGAGGCGCTGGGCGGGTCCCCTGATCTGGTGATCTCAGACATGGCGGCCAACACCGTCGGCCACAAGGCCACTGATCACCTGCGGACGATGGGTCTGGTTGAAACGGCCGCCCATTTCGCGATCGAGAATCTTGCACCGGGCGGCGCCTTTGTCGCCAAGGTGCTGGCCGGCGGGACCGACACCGACCTGCTCAGCCTGCTCAAGCGCCATTTCACCAGCGTGAAGCATGCCAAGCCGCCAGCGAGCCGAAAGGACTCGTCCGAATGGTACGTTATCGCCCAGGGCTTCAAGGGATAGAAAAAGGGCGGCATGCCCAAAAAGACCGCCGCCCTCTTTTCCCACCCTTGCGGGTGAAGCTTACTTCTTGGCAGGCTCCGCAGCCGGAGCGGCGGCGGCACCTTCGGCCGGCGCAGCGGCTGCATCAGCAGCGGGGGCGGCCGGAGCAGCCGGCAGCGGCAGGTTCGAACCTTGGGCGTTCAGGTAAACCAGCAGGTTGGCGCGCTCAGCCGCGTCGCCGATCCCGGCAAAGCTCATCTTGGTGCCAGCGGCAAAGGCCTTGGGGTTCTTGAGCCAGGCGTCCATCGTCGCCCAATCCCACTTACCGCCGTGCGACTTCAACGCGTCCGAGAAGGCAAACCCGCCGCGGCCAACTGCGACGGCCTCACCAAGCACACCGTGCAGGTTCGGACCGATCCCGTTGGCGCCGCCAGCGTTGATCGTGTGGCACGAGGCGCACTTCTTGAAGGTTGCTTCGCCCTTGGCCGCATCGGCGCTGGCCAGCAGGGTTTCCAGCGGCACAGCAGCGGCGGCGCCTTCGCCTTCCTGGACCACGCCTTCGATCTCATAGCCCATCTTCTCAGGGCGGTTTTCCTTGGTCGCGCGGAAGTAGTGGCTGCTCACCGAAGCGAGACCAAGCGCAACAACGCCCGAGAAAAGCGTCCAGCCAGCGATGGTGTTGAAACGGTCGTCCATCAATCGTGCCCCGTGGGAAATGTGGGTAGAAGGTTTGCGCGTCGCTCTAGTGTCGGGCGGGGGCAAGCGCAAGGGGCATTGCAGCACCCGACCACAGGCCTTAGCGATAGGGCGAGAGCAAGGCCCGGCAAGCGGCCGAGGAGAGGCACAACCCGATGAGCTGGGCCAAGGAACTGGAAGAGCTGCGCGCCCGCGAGGCGCTGGCCGAGCAAATGGGCGGTCCGGACAAGGTTGCCCGGCAGCATGGCCGCGGCAAGATGGACGCCCGGGCGCGGTTGGCAGCACTGGTTGATCCCGGCTCGTTCCGCGAAATCGGCAAGATCGCCGGCAAGGGTGCCTATGATGCCGATGGCAACCTGACTGGCGTGCTGCCCGCCCCGTTCCTGTTCGGCAAGGCCACGATCAATGGCCGTCCGGTCGTTGCCACGGCCGACGATTTCACCATCCGCGGCGGGGCGGCGGATGCCGGGATCGGGCGAAAGATGGAACAGGCCGAAAAGATGGCCCACGAGCTGAAGCTGCCGATCATCCGGATGATCGACGGCACCGGCGGCGGCGGTTCGGTCAAGACGCTCGAGATGATCGGGGCGACTTACATTCCCGCGGTCCACATGTGGGGCGAGGTGGTGAAGAACCTCGATACTGTGCCGGTTGTCGCCCTAGCCCTGGGGCCCACGGCGGGCCTGGGCGCGGCGCGGATCGCGGCGAGCCACTATTCGGTCATGGTGCGCGGGCTGAGCCAGATCTTCGCGGCTGGGCCGGCCGTGGTCGATGCCATGGGCAGTGCCTGGAAAGACGAAGGTTCGACGGATCACGAGCAAGCCAAGGAAGCCCTGGGCGGCTCATCAATCCATACCCGCAATGGCGTGGTCGACGATGAGGTTGCCAGCGAGGCTGAAGCCTTTGCCCGGGCGCGCCATTTCCTGTCGTTCATGCCTGAATATGTCGGCCAGACCGCGCAGCGGATCGAGACTGGTGACCGGGCTGATCGCCGCGAACAGGCGCTACTCAGCCTGGTTCCGCGCGGGGATAAGGAAGTCTATTCGATGCGCCGGGCGATGGACCTGGTGTTTGACAAGGGCACCGTGTTCGAGATTGGCCGGATGTGGGGCCGCGCCGCGATCACGGCCCTGGCCCGGCTGGATGGCTGGCCGGTGATGGTGCTGGCCAACGACCCGAGCTTCCTGGGCGGGTCATGGGATGCCAAGACCAGCGAGAAGGTTGAACGCTTCGTCAAGCTGGCCGACCTGTTCCGCCTCCCGATCGTCCACCTGGTCGACAACCCCGGCTTCATGATCGGGCGCGAAGCGGAGATTGCGGGAACGATCCGCTATGGCGTTCAGGCGATGAACGCGATTTACAAGGCGACCGTACCGCTGGCCTCAATCGTCATGCGCCGCGCCTATGGCATCGCCGGCAGCGCGATGTCGAACGCCGACACCTATCAGTACCGCTATTGCTGGCCCTCGGGCGACTGGGGCAGCCTGCCAATCGCGGGCGGGCTGGAAGTGGCCTACAAGAGCGAGATCGAGGCGGCCGAGGACCCGGCGGCGGAGCTGGAGGCGATCCGGGCACGGCTGGCCAAGGTCACCTCTCCCTTCCGCAGCGCCGAGCGGTTCAATGTTGAAGACATTATCGACCCGCGCGATACCCGGCCTTTGCTGTGCGAGTTCGCGGAGCTGGCCTGGCGGCGGCTGGGGGCCGATCAGCGCGACAGGTAGTCCGCCAATTCCTTCTGCTCTGCTGCGCTCAGCCTGAGGCCCAGCTTGGTCCGGCGCCAGAGGATGTCTTCGGCGCTGGCGGCCCATTCCTGATCACGCAGGAAATCGACTTCCGCCGCAGTCAGCCCGGCGCCGAAGCTTTTGCCGAGCGCCTGCCAGCCTTCCGCGCCGTTCAGCCAGCGCTCGGCCCGGGTGCCATAGGCGCGGGCAATCCGGTCAACCGTAGCGGCATCGAGGAAGGGGTAACGGGCAGCAAGAGTGTCCTTAAGGGCATCAAGCCCATCAAGCGGGAAGTCACCGCCGGGCAGAGGCTCGCTCTTGGTCCAGGCCTTGCCGGAAAGCGCCGGCAGACGCCCGGTCAGCAGGTCGACCGCCTCTTCGGCAAGGTGGCGATAGGTGGTGATCTTGCCGCCATAGACGCTGAGCAGGGGTGCCCCGGAGCCCTTCTCTGACAGGTCAAGCCGGTAGCCGCGGGTGGCGGCTTCGGGCTTGCCCGATCCGTCATCGACCAGAGGCCTGACGCCGGAATAGGTCCAGACGACATCGGCCGGGGTGATCGCGGTCTTGAAGTAACCGTTCGTCCCTTCGCAGAGGTAGGCGATCTCCTCCTCGCTGGCGATGATCGGTTCGCCGGGGGTGTGATCGCGGTCGGTCGTGCCGATCAGGGTGAAATCGCGTTCATACGGGATGGCAAAGAAGATTCGCCCGTCCGCCAGCTGGAAGAAATAGGCATAGGGGTGATCGAACAGCTTGCGCACCACGATGTGCGAGCCGCGCACCAGCCGCATCCCGTATTCGGGTGTTTCGCCCACCAGGCCATCGACCTTGAGCACCGCCGGACCAGCCGCATTGACCAGCGCGCTGGCGGTGAACTGGCCAGCCGGAGTCTCAAGCGCCCAGCCGCCCTCGATCCGGCGCGCGGCAGTCAGCGGGGTGCGGGGGCGGACCTCGGCGCCGTGCGCGGCGGCATCGAGCGCGTTGAGCACGACCAGGCGAGCATCATCGACCCAGCCATCCGAATATTCGAAGGCGGGACCGAATTCCGCCTTGAGCGGGGCGCCGGCCGGGTGACGGTGCAGGTCGATCGAGCGGGTCGCGGGGAGGTGCTTGCGGCCGCCGATGTGATCATAAAGAAACAGGCCCAGCCGGAGCAGCCAGCGCGGACGCAGGCCCTTTACGTGCGGCAGAACGAAGCGCAGCGGGTGGATGATATGCGGCGCGATCCCCCACAGCGCCTCACGCTCGGTCAGGGCTTCGCGAACCAGCGCGAATTCATAATGCTCCAGATAGCGCAGCCCACCGTGGACCAGCTTGGTCGAGGCGGACGAGGTGCCCTGGGCCAGGTCACCAGCCTCCAGCAACAGCACCTTCGCGCCGCGCCCCGCCGCATCGCGGGCGATCCCCGCGCCGTTCACGCCGCCGCCAATTACTGCCAAGTCGAACTGCATCGTCATCCTATCGCACATCCGGGTTCGCGACGGGCCGGACCACCCCGGGCGGGGTCAGGCGCCGGAACAAGCGGCCCTGTTCGCTGTACAGCACCAGTCCCAGCGCGGTAAGGCCACCCGCCAGCAAGGCCCAGGCGAGCGGCCGGGCCGTGCCATCAAAGGCCTGGCCGATCAGCGCGCCAAGGCTGGCCGCCACCGCCATCCGCACGAACATCTGGAACGAACTCGCCGCCCCGGCAATCCGGGCAAAAGGCTGCAAGGCGATCGAGCCGAAATTGGCGCCCAGAAAGCCCATCAGGCACATGTTGAGCCCCATCACCGGAACGAATTGCCACAGCGTCTGGTGCGGTTGGTGCGAAAGATAGACCTGCACCGAACTGACCGCGATGAAGGCCAGCAACGCCGTGTGCGAAACACGCCGCGCCCCAAACCGCTCCACAATCCGCGAGTTGAAGAAATTGGCGACCGCCATGCCCCCCGCCATCAGCGCGAAGATCAGCGGAAAGGTTGTGCCAGCGCCAAAGTGCTCGGCCACCAGTTGCTGGGCTGAATTGATATAGCCGAACAGGCCCGCAACCAGCAGCGAGGCGCCAATGACATAGCCCATCGAGGCCCGGTTGGTCGCCGTGGTCCGCATGTTGGCAAGGATCACGCGCGGCGCAACCGACTGCCGGTTGGCCGGATCAAGCGTTTCCGGCAGGCGCAGCCAGGCCCAGAGCCACACGGCCGCACCCAGCAGCGCCATGCCGCCAAAAATCCAGCGCCAACTGGCCACCGCCAAGACGGCCTGGCCAAAGCTGGGCGCGGCCATCGGCACGATCATGAAGATCACCGCGACGGTCGATTGCGCGCGGGCCATGCGATCACCCGAGAAGCGATCCCGGATAATCGCATTGGGCAGCACCGACAGTCCCGCCGTGGCCAGCGCCTGTGATGCCCGCAGCACGAGCATGGCGTGGAAGTCAGTCACCAGCGCGCAGGCAACCGACAGTGAGACATAGGCCAAGAGGCAGAAGAACAGCACTGGCCGCCGTCCGAACCGATCCGCCAGGGCCCCGGGAAACAGCGCGCCGATGCCCGAGGCGATCAAGTAGACACCGACCACCAACTGCCGTTCATTGGGATCACTGATCCCCATGTCGCGGGCAATAATACCCAGCGCCGGCAGCATCGAATCGATACACAGTGCCTGCAAGGCCATGATCATGGCCATCAGCGCAACAAATTCGCGCTCGCCCAGCCTTGCACCGGGGACAGGGGGACTCACTGCTGGCATGGCTTGCCCTTGGCCTGTTCCGCCCGTGCTGGCCAGACTGAATTCGCATGGGTAAGGCGGCAATCATGACCGATTCCGCCGATGAGGCTGATTTTGACGACGCGCCCGGGCAGGGACTGCGCAAGATCATCCATGTCGACATGGATGCTTTTTACGCCAGCGTCGAACAGCGCGACGATCCATCGCTGCGCGGCAAGCCGGTGGCTGTGGGTGGTGACGGGCCGCGTGGGGTGCTGACCACCTGTTCCTATGAAGCGCGCAAGTTTTGCTGCCGATCAGCCATGCCATCGATCACGGCCAAGCGGCTGTGCCCGCAGTTGATCTTCGTGCGGCCACGCTTTCCAGTTTACACCGCGATCTCGCACCAGATCCGCGACATCTTCCGCGACTATACCCCACTGGTCGAGCCGCTCTCACTGGACGAGGCCTACCTCGATGTGACCGCCGACGTAAAAGGCATCGGCTCTGCCACGCGGATTGCCGAACTGATCCGGGAACGGATCAAGGCCGAGACCGGGCTGACCGCCAGCGCCGGCGTGTCTTACAACAAGTTCATCGCCAAGCTGGCGAGCGATCAGAACAAACCCGATGGCCTGTGCGTGGTCCGCCCTGAGGAGGGTGGCGCCTTTGTTGCGGCCATGCCGGTCCGGCGGTTCCACGGCATCGGCCCGCGCGGCGCGGAGCGAATGAAGGAATTGGGGATCGAAACCGGAGCCGATCTGGCGGCCAAGGACATCCACTTCCTGCGCGAACACTTCGGCAGCCAGGCCGAATACCTTTACCGCGCCGCGCGGGGCATCGACCTGCGCCGGGTCAAGGCGGACCGGGCGCGCAAATCGGTCGGGGTCGAACGCACCTTTGATCATGACATATCCTCCGGCGCGGCCATGCGGGAGCAGCTGGAGCGGATTGTCGGCCTGTGCTGGGACCGGATCGAGCGCAGCCAGGCCGAAGGGCGGACGGTAACGCTGAAGCTGAAGCTCAAGGATTTCACCGGCCTGACCCGCGCCCGGTCGCTGACGCAGCCGGTGCAGGACCGGAACCAGTTTGCCGAAATCGGCCATGCCCTGCTTGCCGAACTGCTGCCCCTGCCTCAGCCCGTGCGGCTGATGGGCCTGACCCTTTCGCAGCTGGTCGAGGATGAGCCCGAAAGCCCGGCCCCGCTCAGATCGGTGAGCCAGCTTTCGCTGTTCTGACCCAGTCCGCAAGGTGTAGCCGCAATTGCTGCGCCAGCTCGGCAGGCAAGGCATCGAGCGCAAAGAACTGCGCCGCCACAATCTCTCGCCCGTCGCCATGCGGCACGCCGCGGGCGCGGCCGGTGATGATGTGGACGCGATTGGTGGTGCCGGCCAGCGGCTCTTCAATCACCGCAATCTCACGCGGGTCTTCCAGGGCGCAGGCGGTTTCCTCTGCCAGTTCGCGCAAGGCGGCCTGCAAGGGCGCTTCACCTTTGGCGATCCCACCCCCGGGCAAGAGCCAGCGCCCGCTGCCATAGGAATGGCGCACCAGCAGCACGCGCCCTTCACCATCGAAGGCCAGGACCCGGCAGCCGATCAGCAGTGGCTTCCTGATCCGCCACCAGACCAGCCGGACCCGGTGCGCCTGGACCAGTAGCACCCGGTGCAGCGGTTTGGGGATCAGGCGAAGCATGTCACCGGCTGGTGCGCCGCCTTGAGCAGGCGGGCGACCGGCAGGTCATGCGCGCCCTGCACCGCAGCCTCGAACACCGCCAGCTTGTCTGCACCACGAATGACGAAGATTACCGCATCGCTGTTGAGCAGCGCCGGAATAGTCAGGCTGAGCCGGTCAAACGGGGCTTCCGGCGGCAGCGGATCGGGGGTCAGCCGTCGCAGCGCCAGCGGATCATCGCTCTGCGGATCGGTATTGGGGAACAGGCTGGCGATGTGCCCATCACCGCCCATGCCCAGCCAGGCCACGGCAAAGTGGGGCGGCACGGCCTGTTCGGTCAGCGCGACAACCTGCGCCCCGGCCGGTTCAAGCAGCGCGCGGATCCGGCCGAAATTGCTGGCGGGGTGATCCTCGGGCACGATCCGGTCATCGCCGGGCCAGACCGCGATGCGGTGCCAGTCAAGCGGCCGCGCAGCCAGTTCAGCCAGGATCGGGAAAGGGGTGGAGCCACCGGGAACGGTTATGGCGATCAGTCCATCAGCCGAAGCCAGCGCGGTCGAAAGGCAATCAAACAGCCAGTCGGCAATCTGCTCGTCAGTGGCGGCGGGGATAATCAACGGGGAGATCATGGCTTCAGCGCATAGCATCGCCCCCGGGCCGGGCGAGTGATAAATTCATCGGCCGTAACCACAATCGCTCTAACGCGCCGCGATGACCGGTGCGCCAAGGCCCAGCGCAAGCACTATTAGGATGACGCCCAGCACGCTCCGCGCCAAGGGCAGCTTGGCCTGATACGCAGAAATCAGCCCACCCCATCCGGCCGCGACCGCGAGCACAGCACCGACCGCCCCGCCCACCCCCGCTGCCAGCGGAGCGCTGGTCAGGGCCGCAATCGCGAACACGAGAAAGCGCGCCGCATCGGTCAACTGCATCGTAAACGCGACCAGGGCAAAGGCGCCCAGCGAATGGGTTGGCTCAGCCGGTAGCGGGCGCGGGCGCCGCGCCAGCAATTCGATCCCGGCCAGCCCGAGCGCGATCGCAACCAGGAAGCGCCGGGCGCCGCTGCCCAGCAGCGCAGCCACTTCACCGCCGCCAGCAGCCGCAATCGCCGCAGCGCAGGCCCCGCTGACAGCCGCGACCAGCAAGAGGGCAGGCCGCGCGCCCTGCCGCTGCGACAGGTGTGCCACCAACATCTGGTCACGCGCGCCCAGCCCGGCCAAGACCGTGGCCAGCAAGGCCAAAAGCAATCCCGTCATGCCCGCGACCATAGCAAGCCGCGGCACAAAGGCCACGGTTGTTCACTATCTGAAGGATGAAGTTTCTGGAGCGGGCGAAGGGATTCGAACCCTCGACCCCAACCTTGGCAAGGTTGTGCTCTACCCCTGAGCTACGCCCGCTCTGAACGTCCAAAGCCCGCTTGCCGTTCGGCAGGGGCCGGGGAGAGGCGCGCGGTTAGCATCGGCCTTCGACCTTGCCAAGGGGAAAATGCGCAGAATCTGAAACTGGCGCTTTGTGACTTCACAAATGGCGGTGAAAGCCCACATTGGGGGCCGAACACAAATCCAGCTGGAGTTATCCCTTGGCAAGCATGGGCCTGAGCCTCGACGAACAGAAGGCGGTCGACCGGTTCCGCAAGGACGTGGTCGAACCGTCGATGACCAGTCTCGTCATCCTCGACTTCTGGGCCGAATGGTGCGGCCCGTGCAAGGCGTTGACCCCGGTCCTGGAAAAGGTGGCCGCGGACTATGCCGACAAGGGCGTGGTCCTGGCCAAGGTCAATGTGGATGAGGAACAGTTCATCGCATCGCAGTTTCAGGTGCGCTCGATCCCCACGGTCTATGCCCTGTTCCAGGGCCAGCCGGTGGCCGACCTGACCAATGCCCGCAGCGAATCGCAGCTGAAGGGGCTGCTCGATCAATTGCTCGCCAAGTTGCCGGTCCAGCCGGGCGGTGCCGCGCCCGCGCAGGATGTCGGGCCGCTGATTGCTATGGGCGAAGATGCCCTGGCCGGTGGCGATGCGGAACGCGCTGCCAATATTTTCATGCAGATTGCCGAGATCGCGCCGGATAACGCCGCTGCCCAAGGCGGGCTGCTGCGGGCACTGGTTGCGGCGGGGCACCTTGCCGAAGCAGAGGCCGTACTGGCCGAATTGCCCGAGGCCATGGCCATGGATGCCGAAATCGCCCGCGCCCGCGCCGCGCTGGACCTGGCCAAGGACCGCCCGGCCGATGATGAGCTTGCCGCGCTGCAAAAGGCCGCGACGGCGGACAATCCGGATGGGCAGCTGGCTTACGCGACGGCAGCCTTTGCCGCCGGGGAACGCGATGCCGCGGCCGAGACTTTACTGGCCATGATCGCCGCCGACCGCGAATGGAACGAAGGCGCAGCCAAGGCCAAGTTGCTGCAGATCTTCGAGGCCGTCGGGCTGGAAGACCCGTGGGTGGCCGCGACGCGTCGCAAGCTTTCGCTCGTCCTGTTCGGCTGAGGCGATGCGCCTGTCGATCTTCCCGCTGACCGGCGTCCTGCTCTATCCCGGGCTGCAACTGCCGCTGCACATTTTCGAACCGCGCTATCGGGCGATGGTGACCGATGCCCTGGCCCGTGACCGCCGGATCGGCATGATCCAGCCGCAGCGGCCCGAGGATAACGCGCCGCTGTTTACAGTCGGCTGCGTGGGCAAGATCGCCGATGTCGAGGCCCTTGAAGATGGCCGTTTCAACCTGGTGCTCGAAGGCGAAGCGCGCTTTCGTCTGGTTCGCGAGCTTGAGGTGATTACCCCGTTCCGCCAGATCGAGGCGGAGCTGCTGGAAGACCCGCCGCACCAGACCCTGTCACCCGTCGAGCGCGCCGGATTCGAGCGCGAGGCGAGGCGCTTTGCCGAAGCGCAAGGCTATCGCGTTGACTGGGATGCCGTCACCACGCTTGATGACACCTCGTTGATTGACGGGGTCAGCCAGATCGCGCCGTTCGACGCGGCCGCCAAGCAGGCCTTGCTGGAAGCGCCGAACATTGCCGCGCGCTGCGAGCTGCTGGTTCAGCTTATGCAATTCTTCGGCCGGCGCGATAGCGACGAGGGCCGGGTGACCCTGCAATAGCGATTGTTAGGCCAGCGTCGCCCGCAGGCCATCGATCACATATTGCGCGGCCAGTGCCGCCAGCAGCACCCCGAGCAGGCGGGTGATCACTGCCTCCACCCGCGAGCCCAACAGCCTCATCAGCGGACCGGCGGCGACCAGCGCTAGCAGGGTCAGCAGCATGACCGCGCCCAGCGCGCCCAGCACAACCAGCGTTTCCTGCGTGCCCCGGGCCCGGGCTGTCAGCAGCATGATCGTGGCAATCGAACCGGGGCCGGCGATCATCGGCATGGCCATCGGGAAGACGGAAACATCCTCGATCTCGGGCGTGGCCTTGACCTTTTCGGCCCGCTCCTCACGCC
>JBEEIN010000227.1:0-5953 GCA_041169825.1 Pseudomonadota bacterium | reverse complement strand
TGAGGCGGCGTTCGTCACGATGCGTAAGGCCCGCGACAGCGGCCTGGCTGCGCCACGCCTGCTGCTCCCCTCGGTGCAGGTCAACATCCGCGCCGGGCACTTGCCACCCGCTGACGCGAATTCCGTCCATTACCTGAAGCTGCCGCTGCGCCTGCCTGACGGCACAGCCTGGTCCTACGGATCGATCCCTTCGGGCAAGGCCAGCACCTCTAGCCCCTGGTCCGGATCGAGATAGCGCCGGGCCAGGGCGAGCAGGTCATCCGCGGTCAATGCCGCAATGATCGCGCGCGACCGGGTGAAGCGATCCAGTTCGTCGGGCTTGGATTGGGCGCGATCGATCAGGTCGATCCATCCCGCGTTGGTCTTTAGCGTGGCATCAAGGTTTTCCAGCATCGGTGCACGGGCGCGCTGGACCACATCGGCACTGACGGGGGCTTTGCGGAGTTCTTCCAGCAGGCTGCGGATTGCCGCGCGGGTTGCAGCGACTTCCTTGACGTCGATCGAGGCGCCCAGGGTGAAGGTGCCGTAACCGCGCCAAATCCGCGGGCTGCTTGCCCCGACACTCGGCGAATAGGCCTTGCCCAGCGCCTCGCGGAGGCTGTCGGTCAACTCCACCTGAACCACGCGCTGGAGCAGTTCGAGTGCAATTGCGTCCTTCAGGTCCTGACCATCCCGGGTTGGCCAGTGCACGGTGAGGAGCGCCTGATCCTTGGCGCCCTTGTGCCGCACCACCCGGCGTGATCGGTCGCTTGTAAAGGTCCGGTCGCGTTGGTCGGCGTAGGGCTGGAATGCAGTCTCCCGAGCCGGGAGGGCGCCGAGCGTCTTGGCGACCAGGGCGATGGCCTGGGTCTCATCGAAGTCACCAGCCAGCGCCACCTCGATCGCCCCTCTCGCCAGCCGGTCGCTCAGGGTCGCCTTGAGCTGGGCAAAGGTCAACTTGCGGTAATCCTCAACTTTACCCAGCGAAAAGCGCGGGTCGTTGTCAGAGACGATCCCGCCCAGGGCAGCACCCAAAGCTGAATTGGGGGTGGCCCCCAGCGCCGCGAAAAAGTTGTTGGTTGTTTGCCGGTAAAGCACCTCGCCCTCGGGTCGGTAACCCGGATCAGTGAGTTGCGCGGCCAGAAGCTGCAACTGCAGTTCCAGGTCAGTCGGCGTGGTTATGCCACCGCTGGAAAAGGTTTCGGATGCGGAATTGAGGCCAATGCCCACCGTTCGTCCCGCCAGCAGGCTGTCCAGTTCGTCGCGCGAATGCTTGCCCAGTCCGCCCTGACTGAACATGGACACCATGTTGGTGGCCAGGGGCTTTTCGCGGGTGGCCAGCATATTCCCGCCGTCCACGGCAAGGCGCACCCAGATTCGGTCTTTCGCCAGGTCAGTCCGCTTGAGGTTCAGCATCACCCCATTGGCAAATCGCAGCTGGCGAATCCCAAACCGCGGCTCGACCACGTCGCTGACAACCTGCCCTGCCGGACCGAAATCGGTATAGGCAAAAGCGCTGGTTGCCTTGCTTTGCGGTCGCGCAACTGCCGCTTTGGCCGCGGCATTCCAGGCCTCGCGCAGGGCCTTTGCCCCGCCAACCGGCTCACGCCGACCTTGGAAGCGGATCAGCGGCTGGTCCAGCGGAACCAATTCCCGCTTCAAGGCTGCCAGCACTTTGTCCGGCGTGATCTCAGGGATAAAGGCTTCTAGCCGTTCGAGTGAGCGGCTTGGCTTGTCCGGAACGATATCGTCGTTGATCAGCGCCAGCACGGCCCCCAGCAGAGTGCCATTGCTGCGGGTGCTTTCGCTGGCTGCGGCATTGCGCGCTGCTGTGCGCGAGTTGGCGATCTGTTCGGCCACTTCGCTGGGGCTAAAGCCGAATTCCAGCGCACGGCGATACTCTTCGGTCGCGGCGGTCAGTCCACGCTGCCAGCCGCCGTCGATTGTCTCGACCACCAGGTTGGTCGAGCGGCCCTCTTTGAACACATCGCTGGTTCCCACGCCTGCGCCGCGGAATGGGGCATTGGCTTCGCGCGTGCGGCTCAACAGTCGGCGATTGATTATGCCATAGCCAACTTGACGCAGCAGGTTTTCGCGCCGCTGGGCCACGCTGTCGGGTTCATCCAGCCATGGGCCATGACGGGTCACGGTAACCCGCTCGGACAGGGCCTGATCGATGAAAATGTCTTCCGCCGGCGCGATGGTGGGGACCAATGGCCCGGCAAGCGGTTGCGGTTCAGGCGGGGCCGGCTGCCAGCTGGCAAAGCGGCTCCGGATCGCTGATTCCACGGCCTCTGCCGGGAAATCGCCGACCACCAGCAAGGTTGTCTGCGCGGGAACATATTCCCTCTTCCAGAAAGCCCGGATGCGTTCGGCATTTGCCGCATTCAGGGTTGCCTCGGTGCCAATCGGGATACGGCGCGGAAAGCGCGCCTGGGGGTGCAGGAATTGGAGCTGGTCTTCCAGGTTGCGCAAAGCGAAGGTGTTGCGATCCCGCTTCTCTGAGAGGATTACGCCCCGCTCCCGCTCGACGGCTGCCTCGCTGATGGTCAATTCGCTGGCAGTCTCGCGCATCAGCATAAGCGCGGTGTCGAGCAGCGCTGGGTCGTTGCGCGGCAGGTCGAGCCGGTATTCAGTTCGTTCAAACCCCGTCAAGGCATTGGTATCAGCGCCAAACGCCAGGCCAAGCCGTTCCAGCAGCTTGACCATCTCTCCCTCTGGCACATTGGTGCTGCCATTGAAGGCCATATGCTCAACAAAGTGGGCAAAGCCGCGCTCATCGTCGGCTTCGTCAAGCGAGCCGGTCTTGACCACCATCCGCACCAGCGCTTGCCCTTTCGGGGTGGCATTGCTGCGAATGACATAGCGCAGGCCATTGTCGAGCTTGCCAAACCTGTAGCCCTCGTCGACGGGAACGTCGCTAGCTTCGAAGGCCCAGGTCGGTTTGGGCGGTGGCGAAACACTGCTTACCGCCCCCCGCTGCGGTGCACAGGCAGCCAGCACCGAGGCGGAAAGAACAATTGTGAACAATAGCTTGCGTGACGTCATGGGCCCGTTCTTGTCCACTCGTCCGCCGTCTGCAAGCTGCAATCGTTGAGCGATTACTTCCCGCGCAACTTCCGATGGGCCGAAAGGTCCAGCACTTCACTCGGGCCGTTATCGGTGTCGAGCAGGCCCAGCCGCCGGGCGACTTCCTGATAGGCTTCTTCCTCACCGCCCAGATCGCGACGGAAACGGTCCTTGTCGAGCTTTTCGCCCGTGATCATGTCCCACAACCGGCAGCCATCGGGGCTGATCTCGTCGGCCAGAATCACGCGGCTGTATTCGCCGTCCCAGATCCGCCCGAACTCCAGCTTGAAATCGACCAGCCGGATGTTGATCGCGGCGAACATGCCGCACATGAAATCGTTGATCCGGATCGCCATTGAGGAGATGTCCTGCATCTCTTCATTGGTGGCCCAGCCAAAGCAGGCAATTTCCTCTTCGGAAACCAGCGGATCGCCCAGCGCATCGTCCTTCAGGCAGTACTGGATCAGGGTGTGGGGCAGCGGCTCACCCTCAGGAATGCCCAGCCGCTTGGAAATCGAGCCGGCCGCCACATTGCGCACCAGCACTTCAATCGGGATGATCTCAACCTGGCGGACCAGCTGCTCACGCATGTTGAGCCGCTTGATGAAATGGGTGGGGATGCCGATGTGGCTCAGCCGCGTGAACACGTGTTCGCTGATGCGGTTGTTGATCACGCCCTTGCCGTTGATTGTGCCCTTCTTCTGGGCATTAAAGGCCGTGGCATCGTCCTTGAAGTACTGGATCAGGGTGCCGGGCTCGGGGCCTTCGTAGAGGATCTTGGCCTTGCCTTCGTAAATTTGGCGGCGACGCGACATGAGCGGCTTCCCTGCAAGGAAAATGACAAACCCCAGCAAAGGCAAGCCATGCAAGACTGCTCTGCCGGGGCTTCATGCCTATAGGCAAACGCAGGCAAAAGGCAAAGCGGACTTGCCAAGGGCCTAACAAATTTTGGCAAGCAGGTTTGACTGGCGGCGGTTTATACGTAAGCTTGCTGTTGACGCCACAAAAGTGGCGCAAAGTGGGTATGCCTCTCCAGCGGGCTACACGCCCGATGACGGAGGCGCCCGTCACGAGGAGGAGAGGTTATGTCTGCGCGCCACCTGCGTATTGGTTCCACGTCGTTCATTGCCCTTGCTGTTGCCGCGATTTCTTCGCCGGTCTTTGCCCAGGATAGCACCGCCGATGACAAGGCATCTGATGCCAAGGAAATCGTTGTCACCGGTTCGCTCATTCGCGGCTCGAGCGAAGAGGCCCCGGCTCCGGTTGATGTGATTGGCGCGGAAGAACTCTCCAAGCAAGGCAGCCCATCGGCGATTGACCTCCTCAAGAACTTGCCGAACTCCAGCGGCATCATCGGCGATGCCAATCAGTTTGACGCGCGCGCCCAGGGCAACGAAGGTGTCGCCTCGGTCAACCTGCGCGGCCTGGGTCCGCAGCGCACCCTGGTGCTGCTTAACGGCAAGCGAATTGTTCAGTCGGGCGGCAGCGGCATCCCGATTGTTGACGTGAACCTGATCCCATCGGGCGCGATTGGCCGGATCGAGGTGCTTAAGGATGGCGCAGCCGCGACCTATGGCTCGGACGCGATTGCCGGGGTGGTCAACTTCATCACCCGCACCAATCAGGATGGCTTCCGCGCCAGCGCTGACTATCGCTATATCTCGGGCTCAAACGGCGATTTCGGCGGCGCTTTGAGCTATGGCCATTCGGGTGATGACGGCCGGATCTTTGTTTCCGCAGGCTATCAGCGTCGCTCAGAATTGCAGACGATTGATCGCGATTTCACCATCCAGCCCTATCCAAACAACCCGCAGGGCGGTTGGACTGGGGGTGGTAACCCCGGTAACTTTGACTTCAACGCAACGGTCGGCGGCCTGGTCTTCACGACCGACCTTGGCTGCGAAGCGCTCGGTGGCTTCCGCAGCTTGCCGGGGTCGACCACCGATCGCTGCTTCAACCAGTATGGCCTGTTCGGTAATCTGGTTGAGCCAGAGCAGCGCTTCCAGCTGTTTGCCGATGCCGAAATTGATCTGGCAGAGAACACCAGCCTGCGCGTCAATGCGCTGTGGGGCCACTCGGAAACGCAGATCACCACTTCGCCCAGCTATCTGCCCACCCTGCCGCCTTCGGCCAATGCTGCCGGCGGCGGCGGTGGCGTGTTCCAGATCCCAACCTATGCGCCAGCATTGCGGGACTATTGCCGGGTCTACGGCGCGGCAGCAGGGTGCTTGACCGATGCCACCGGGACGCCCCTTGCGCCTGCTCTTGCCTTCCCGGTTCTGTTCCGGCCGGTCCTGTTGGGCGGCAACGCGCTGTTCCCCGGCCGCGGTTCGGCCACATCGCCGCGTGTTTCTGACCAGATGATGGTCACGGCTGAGCTGGACACCAAGCTGTCCGACAAGCTCAACTTTACCACCAGCCTGACCTACAGCCGTTATGACCGCTCCTTTGGGGGGACCGATACCTTCGGGGACCTGTTCCAGAACGCGCTGGCCGGCTTCGGCGGTCCAAACTGCGCCTATTCCTCTGCCGCATCGCGTGCCGGGCTAAGCGCAACGCAACTCGCTGCCTTGGCCGGCACCAACGGCTGTACATATTGGAACCCGTTCTCGACTGCGGTTCAGGCCAACGCGGTGACTGGACAGACCAACCCGAACTATGCCGGTGCGCGCAGCACCAATGGCTTGTCGACCACGCCCGGTGCGGGCCTGATCAACGATCTCGGCACGCTGGACTGGATGTTCCAGAGCCCGAACACCCAGGCCTTCACCACCCAGCTCGTCGCCGATGCCGTGCTCTCGGGCCAGACGGGTCTGACCCTGCCGGGTGGCGAAGTCGGTTTCGCCCTGGGCGTGCAGTATCGCCGCAACACCTATAGCCGGCGCTACAACGACGTCTCGAACCT
>JBEEIN010000226.1:0-5095 GCA_041169825.1 Pseudomonadota bacterium | reverse complement strand
CAGCTCGACCAGCGTGACATAGCCCCGCGGGGTTGCACTATTGAGCGAGAACAAGGCCGGGCGCCCGAACACCATGTCGGTAGAGCTCGGGTCCGAGCTGCCTCCGATCATGTTCCGGTTGGCGGGGTCGACCACGCCATTGTAGATATTGCGCTGCAGTTCGCTGCGGCGGGCGCCATAGATCTCGTCCGACGAATAGCGCGACGTTTCCTTGCGCACGATCGCGTTGATCGCGGGCTCCAGCAGGATCTTGGTGAAGTTCGGCCCGATCACCTTGTGCAGGCGGCCGGCCTTGGAAGGGTGCACGCGATAGCGGTAGACGACCCCCATGCGAACATGCAGGCCCTCTGAAGTCACGGCTTCAAACTGGGTTTTTCCAACCTGGATACGCGTGTCGTAGAGCGTGATCTTGTTCCACGGCAGGTAGACGTTCAGGCCTTCCATCATCGGTCGTGAAATTGACGTCCCGCCAACCAGCGGGCGGAACAGCACGCCCACCTTGCCCGCCGGGATGACCACCGTGACATAGGGCCAGATGATGACGATGACGGCCAGGACGACGAGCGCCCGCAGCAGCAACTTGGCCCGAACCCTGAGAAAGTAGGAGCGAACCCGCGCCAGCCCCCAGATGCGATGTTCGCGATGAACCGGTTCGCCTAGGTCCGGTTCCGTCACGTCTTATCGCTCTTGCATTTGGCCTTGCCGCCTTTCTGGCAGTCCGGAGACAGCAGGACCAGAATGATACCCGTGATCGGGGTAAGCAGCAGTGAAAGCACGAGATGCAGAAGAAAACCGCCCCGCTTGCCAATACCAAGCAGGGCGACCAGAATTGCAAGCACAGTGTAAAGAATTATTTGCGGCATCCATCACCTGACGGAAAGGACCCCACCCGATCATTCTGCCGGGTGGGGCCATTGTTTGGATTATTTGAGCTTTGCCGCCTCCAGCTCAGCCTTGAAGTGGGCGCGAAGCTTTTCGGCGTCCAAATCGAGCAGCGTGCCGCCGGTTTCGAAGTGCTGGCTGAACACCCGGCCCAGGGCGATGGTCACCGCGCTTGCCAGGGCCGGAACCAGCACCGCACCGGCGATCGTGCCGATGAACGGGATCGACTTGACCAGTGAACCGCCCCCGGCAGCAGCCAGAACGGTCGGCAGTGATCCGCCGAGGATCGAGCTGACGATCAGGCGGGTGCGCTCCTTGCTGGATTCGTACCCGTAGATTTCGGCGATATCGCGGATCATCGCGTACTGTGCGCTGCTGATGCTGGCGATATCGATGACGGGAACGGGAATGAACCCGAGTCCTCCCGAGACGGCGGCATAGCGCTTGATCAGCTTGCTGACCCGGGCGTTGCGTTGCTCCGCAGCAGTGAGAACAACATCAGCGCCGGTTTCCGACTTTTCGATCTGGGCCTGGGCAGTCATGGGTTGATCCAATCTTCGGCTGGTGAACCGCAATATCGGGTTCGTGAATTCGGCCCTTAAAATGACGCTGGCAGCGTCAAGGCCAACCCCCAATCGGGGGTGCGCCGGCAGCCACGCAAAATGTGTTTGATGCCATGCCAATGCGGGGGTGCTGGCCATTGCGACCATGGCGCTGCAAGCCGGCTGCGCACCCTTGCGCGTCATCACATGGAAGACGGCAAGCTGATCTCATTGCAGTGAGGAAACCGTGATGCGCTGGTGCAGCGCCACCACCGGCAGGGTGACCTCTATTTTCGTGCCGCTTCCGGCGCGCGGGTTGCGCCCCGCCTCGACTGTTCCGTTCCAGCTTTCGACGAAAGTCTTCACCAGATAAAGGCCCAGCCCGGTGCCGCCTTCCTTGCCGGAGTTCAGCAGTTCGAACATCTGGTCATAGGCCGCATTCGGCACCCCGCGTCCGGTGTCATGGAAGCCGATGACGAGGTGTTCGCCGGAACCCGCCGAAGCGCAGCGGATGTCAATCAGCAGCTTGCGCTCGAACCCTGCCGGCGCACCTTCTTCGCCCAGCTCCTCGAAAGCCTCAAGCGCATTGACCGCCAGGTTGAACAACACCCGCTCAAGCATCACGGGGTTGACCCGGACCAGTTTTCCAGCCGCCGCTTCATCGAGTTGAATGGCCGCATCAATCGCGCGCCGCTTTGCCTCCGAGGCAAAGATCGGAAAGACCCGGCGCAGCAATTGCTCGCAATCGACATCTTCCAGATCGACGTTCTTTTCCCGGATCAGGCGGCGCAAATTCTCCACCACGCTCGACGCCCGGTCGACAAGCTTGAGCAAGCCCGCGATATGCAGCGCCAGCTCTTTTTCCGACAGCCGCTTGTGCATCGTCAGCACGTCCATGGCCGAGCGCACGGCTTGCAGCGGCTGCGCAATTTCATGAACCACGCCCGCACCGAGCAACGATAGCGTGCTAACCGCCGAGAAGCGGGAATTGAGGATCATCATCCGGTCCCGTTCGGCTATCAGTTGCTGGGTTTCCCGGGCATGGTCCTCGGCGATGCGCCGCCGCAGCCGGAGCTGGACTGTTTCCAGGCGCATGGCCAGTTCGCGGGCTTCCGCGCGCTGAATGGAAATCCCGATGTAGAAGAAGCACGCCATGACGATCAGCACGCACTGCAGCGACATCGCAATCACCGAATAGTAGGACAGGTCGGTGTAAAGCAGGATTTCGCCGTTGACCCACGAGCCTAGCAGGCGGGTCAGGCCGCCAAGGATCGCGGCGCCGAAAGCGACCTCGGCAAACAGGGTGGGCATCAGGCCCAGCGTTCTGCGAACCTCGCGCAAATGCCAGACAATTATGAATTCCAGCACCATCGCCGAGATCATGGATACAATCAGGCCTGGCTCTTTCTGGCCCAGCACCCAGTGCAACAGGGTGAACCCGGCCAGGTGAATGCACCAGACCGAAAGGATGGCGCGTTTTGCCTTCAGCCCCAGCATCAGGGTGATGGAGTAGAGGGCCAGATAGAGAGAGGAAAACTGGATGGTCGCCGCGACGAAATAGGCTGCCTGGCGCCACTCCGTGCCGGCGGTGAACAGAACCATTCCCGATATCAGTTGCATGGCAACCGCGGCGAACCAGACCCTGGCGGCAGAGTCGGCTCCCCGCACGACAAAAGCCCAGGCCGCGGCAGTCACCAGTCCGCCGACAATCAGCAATGAAAGAGCAGCATACTGTAAGTAAAGCGTGGTCGAAATTGGCATCGGTATCCTGCCTGCGACCAAACGCCTCCACGGCGCTCTGTCGCCAAGTTGCGAGCCAAAACTTCGCATCTAATGGGCAGCGTCGCCATATATGGAAAGACATAGACCGCGCTGATGAAACGCTTTCCGCCACCGCCGGGCAGCGGCGAGGTTAGGGACGATTTCGTGGGCGGGGGGCTTTGTGATGGCGCATGGCGATGCGGCACTGCTGCCGTATTCTGCTGAAAGTCTTTGCTTTGCCTTGATTACCAACCGCGAGGGCGCGCCGTGGCGCGGCAGTTGCGGCACTTGCGGCATGGCATGCGCACAGTGCCCGGTGTTGCCGGCGGGCCGCGCCCAGTTTCGTGGGCTAAGTGAAAATGCGGCCTTATTGGTCCCCATTTGGCATGAAAAAATCCATCGCCAATTTCTGGATTGTTCCCGGATCCGGGATCAATCGGCGGAAGTCTGGTGCGACAGGGCGATCAATTCGGAAGTGTCATGCACCATGAACTTCTCGCAGATCACCTTGCGATGTTTTTTCACGGTGTCCGCCTGCACGCCCAGCCGCGTTGCGATCTGTCGGTTGGCCAGCCCGCTGACCATCATCGTGAAAACTTCCCGCTCGCGCGTGCTCAAATGCCCAAGGCCGGCTCGCAGTTTTGCCTGCTGTGCAAAGCGCGATGTGGCGGCCAACGATTTCGCCATTGCTTCAGCAACTGCCGCAGAGAGCGTTTCGCGGGAAACGGGCTTCCACAAAAAGTCGATCGCGCCCGCTTTCATTGCGTCGATAATATCCTGCCGCTCGCTGTTGCCGCTAAGGTAAACAATGGCAACCGGATGGCCGGCCTCCAGAAGCTTCCTCTGGACTTGAAGGCCGCCCATCCCCGGCATGCACATGTCAAGAATGACAACTGCGGGATATTCCAGCATGTCCAGTTCGACAAAAGCTGTCGCATCGGCAAATGTTCTCACATCATATCCGAGTAGCCGCAGCAATGCACCAAGATGCGTCCTGATGTCGCTGTCGTCATCAATCAGATAAACGTGTCCAGCAGTCGCCAATTGACGGGCCCCGATGTCGAATATGGTGGCAATCGCTATCATCGTTTGATGGGCCGATCCCCCCCCAATTGGGGAATCTCCGGTTTCCCGCAGTTGTCCCCGGCAATGTCGCGGCGGCGATGGGCACCGGTCCTGGCGGCCCTGGTCGCTGCCTGTCTATTTCTGTGTCATGCGCCAGATGCCGTCCCAGGCGGGCGGGGCATTGTCCTTGAAATGCCCGATGCGCGCGAGCAGCGTCGCGCTCGGTCCATCATCGGGAACAATCGTCAAAGCCTCTCGCAGGGCATCCTCGGCCTTCTTCCACTGGCTCGCGCGATACTCCGCCAGGCCTGCGGCATAGAGATCGAAGAGCCGGCGCTTCTCCGGCGGCAGATTGCCCGCCATGGCCGCGAGTTCATAGACCCGAACCGGCTCGACGCGGCCGACGACCCCGATCAGGTCAATCTCGCGCGCCTCTATGGCGTCTCCCGCCATGTCATGGGTCGTTTCGTCGATCAGCAGGCGCGTGCCATAAATCTTGTTGGCGCCTTCCAGGCGAGACGCGAAATTGACGGTGTCTCCCATCACGGTGAAGCTGCGAGACCTGGCTGAGCCAACGCTGCCGACCACGACCTCGCCAGAGGCAAGCGCCGCGCGGAAATCGATCAGCGGCACGTCGCGCCGCAGGCCGATGAGATCGGGTACGTGGGCGCGGAAGGCTTGCAGGCCTTCCCGCTGGGCAATGGCGGCGCGGCAGGCCAGCCTTGCCTGGTCCACCGGATCGACGAAGGGCGGTATCCAGAAGGCCATGATCGCGTCGCCGATGTACTTGTCGACGATTCCCAGGTTTTCCTGAATCGGTGCGGACATCTCGGTGAAATATCCGT
>JBEEIN010000225.1:0-12811 GCA_041169825.1 Pseudomonadota bacterium | reverse complement strand
CGGCTATTTCGTCGTTGCGCCGCTGCATGGCGACAGCACCGACTGGACCGGAACCAAGCCGCAGCAGGCTGAGCAGCTGCCCTGGCGCATGGCCGATATGGCTCTGGTCCGGGCCAGGCTGCCATTGCTGGCGCAGCGGATGGGGGTGCGGCTAGGCCATGCGCCGCTTTACGCCACCGGTCACAGCTTTGGTGGGCTGATCGCGATCCTTTGGAACGATCCGGGGCTGCGTTCGGTCATCGCGCTCTCGCCACCGGGGCCATTGCCGGGCCTGCCCGTGGCGATCGCGGACAAGCCCATGCTGGTTGTTACCGGGACCAAGGATTCCTTTCCCGGCTTTGCACCCCGCTGGCAGGATCACCTGACGGCCTACAATTTGGCCAAGGGGCCGACGCTGGCCTATGTCGGCACCGATGCCGATCACTATTTCGGTGGCATCTACTGTCGCACCGAGCTGCCGGGGCCAAAGGCCGAGGCAGCCTTTGCCGACCTGGTCCCGCTGACACTCAAATTTCTGCGTTCGCCGCGCCTCGCCAAGCAGTTCAGGCCGAAGGCCGGAACGCTGGAAGGCAAAGGCTTTTAATCGCGGCCCCAGCGGGCGAAAGTGGCTGCCGCAACCAGGTTACACGCGGCCGGGGTCAGCGCAAAAGCGATCAGGATCCCGGTCAAGGCTGAGGCCGGCTGAGGTCCGCCATGCGCCGCTGCGACCGCATCGAAGCCAAAGGCCGACAGGATCAGGCCAGTGATCAGCGCCCCGCCCAGGGCAAAGGCAATCTTGTCGAGCGCGATGAATACTGCAGAATAGAGCCCGGCCTTGCCTTCACCGGCGATGTCACTGACCATTGAAAAGCCCAGCATGGCCCAACCCGAATTGCCGATCCCCAGCAACAGGGCAAAGCCATAGAGCAGGGGCAGTCCGCCCCAGGCGGATGCGCCCCAACCCAGGTGGGCCGTGGCGTGGATCAGGGCTGCGACAACATAGGCACGCCGCTTGCCGATCCGCGCCGCCACCTTCACCCAGATCGGTTGGGCCACGATGATGCCCACACTTGCCAGCAGGACCACCGGCCCGACCCGGTTGAGCGCATCGGGAATGCCAAGATTATAGGCGATGAAATACATCAGCCCGGCATAGGCCATTCCGGCGGCCAACAATTGTAGCAGGTTGACCATCGCCAGCACCGAAAAGCGGCGGTCCGCCAGGGCCGTCATGGCTGAACGCAAGGTGATCTTTTCCTGCACTGTGGGTCGCAGGCCAACGCGCTTGGCGGCAGCCCCGGCACCCCACCAGCCGAACAGCAGCGACACGGCGCACAGGGCCGCGAGCATCTTGGCCATGGCTTCATAGCCCGGCTGGCCGCCGCCAGCCGCCGCCGCATAGGCCGGGGCTACGGCCCCTGCTAGCAGCACCCCGATCGCGGTGAAGGCCAATCGCCAAGCCATCAGCACCGTGCGTTGGTGCGGGTTGAGTTGCAGGTCTCCGGCAATCGCCAGGTAGGGGACCGAGAGGCAGGCAAACACCGCCATGTAGAGCGCGAAGGCCGTGGCCACATAGGCGGCCATCGCCCCCTCGCTGCCCGGTGGAACATGGAACAGCGCGATCATCGCCGCCGGTGCAGCAAGGGCTCCGATCAGCAACCAATGACGCCGGGCAAAGCGGGCTTGCAGGCGGTCTGAAAGCAGACCGGCGGAAACGTCGAAGACGATCCCGCCGATCAGCTTGGGCACGAAGATTGCGGTTCCGGCCAGTGCCGGGGAGACGCCCAGCACGCTGGTCATGAAGAACAGCAGCAGCAGCGATGGCACATCGCGGAAAACCTGCCCGGCGATCTGGCCAAGGCCATAGGCCATCTGGGCCGGAAGTCCCGGTCCCTGCGTGCTGTTCGTCAACCCAATCTCCCCTATGTTTTATAGTCGCCGGCGCGTCAGGACTTGGGCGGGCCGCCCTGCTGCATGGCCCGAAACCAGGCCGGCAGTTCGGGATCCTTGGCCCGCGGCGGGCCACCCGGACCGACCGGTGCTGGCGTCTGGGTATGGGCGTAATTTTCAAGGCTGGACAGCGAGATGTCTGACCAGGCCTCGGGCGCGTGCATGAATTTGGGGAAGTGCTTTTCCGTGAAATCGAGCACACGGCGGTCGATCACCTCGATATGATCGTGGGCGCCCATGAAGCATTGATAGGTGCAGTGCCCCGGGGTGCTGCCCATCAGCATCCACGGCAGCCACGGCGTCGTGCGGGCCCATGACCCATCATATTCGACCGAGGTCTTCTTCGGATTCTGAATGTCCGCCCAATCGATCTGGTAGAGGAAGGTCTCGGTCACCTGGTTGAAGGGTGACCCGCTCTCGCGCGGCCACTTCGAAGGTTGGAGCGCTGAAGGATAGAACAGGTTGATGTTGCTGAACCAGTGCAGCCGGTTGTCGCGGCGGCGGAAATCCAGCTTCACCGGGATCTTTGGCGGCTTGTCCTTGTTCAGCCCGCCATAGGCCGGTGGCGGCGGATAGAAATCGGTAATCGTGTGGTTGAAGGGATCGTTGGCGATCGGCACCACTTTCACCACCTCGTTCAGGTAGGGATTGGTCCATTCCTCGATGATCTCGCCACTCTTAAGATCGGTGTAAAAGCCGATTTCGCGCAGCACCTTCTTGTAGCCGCCATCTTCCCCATCGTTAGGCAGCAGGCGGGCACAGGAAAAGCCTGTGAAGCCGACCAGGTCCTGGACGGCTTCGCCGGGGCGGACGCCCTGAACCACGCCCTTGAACCAACCGTACTTGGTGGACTTCATGTCGGTGTTGCCAGCCAGACGTGCCCAGGCTTCGCGACAGCCGCGCGACGTAGTGAGATCCAGGAAGGGCCCCTTCAGCGAGGTCTGGACCCCGGCACTTTTGCCGACCGTTGGCTTGGCCCCGGCGGCGGTGGGGAGCATGCTGGTCGTAGCAGCCAGCATGGCGGCGGAGGAGAGGAAGTCGCGGCGGTCCATTCGGGTGTTTCCTCGCTAGGTGGATAAAAGCGAAGGCTATCCTGCCATGCCATCTGGACCAACACGAAACTCCCGCTAGTTTGACCGGCAGACGGATAGATCGAGGGGTTGGGCCTGCGATGACAATGGAAAAAGGTGTCCCGATCCGGGCGATTACCCGCGGGCTATCGGTCCTTCAGGCCGTCAACCGCGGTGGGTCGATCACGATGATGGAAATCGCCCGAACCAGCCAGGTACCCTATCCGACCGCCTGCCGCATCGTGCAGACCCTGCTCCACGAAGGCATGATCGAACGCGAGCCGGCGCGCAAGCGGTACCGGGCGACGGCGCTCGTCCAAAGCCTTGCCTCAGGCTATCACGATGACAGCAAGCTGGTGGAAATTGCGCGTCCTCACATTGAGGCGCTGACCGACAAGCTGCTCTGGCCAATCTCGATCACCAGCCGGGTGGGGGCGCATATGATGGTGCGCGATTCCACCCACACCCGCACATCGCTGACGCTCAATAACTATTACCCGGGCTTCACCCTGCCGATCATGGAATGCTCCAGTGGCAAGGCCTATATGGCCTTCTGTAGCGATGGCGAGCGTGAGCATCTGCTGGAAGGTCTGCGAACGATCGAGGGGGCGGCCGAGAAGATGGCCACCTTGCTGCTGTCGAACGACAGCCTGCTGCGCGAAGTTCGCAACCAGGGTTATGCGACCCAGTCGCGCAACGCCTATACCGCCAACCCGGGCAAGACGTCCTCGATCGCCGTTCCGATCTTCCGCGGAGAAGAGGTGGCCGGTGCGATCACCATCATTTTCTTCTCGGTCGCCATGCCGATGGAAAAAGCCATTGCCCAATTTGTCGCGCCGGTAACCGAGACGGCCCGGGCCATTTCTCGCGAATTAAGTGTGCTCTGACCCCATTTATCCGCCTGGCGAACAAAGGTGGGGTGATGGTATTGTCCGGACAACTACACTATAGCCTCGGAACTGGGCGCTCTGCATCTCCACGTGGAGCGACACAGGGAGGCTAACATGAATCTTACTGCGCACAGGATTCTCAAGCGCGCTGCGCTCCAGGGTACAGCGCTTGTTGCCATTGCCACGGCTTTTCCGGCCTATGCCCAGGAAGCCGATAAGGATGGTGCGAATAACGACGATATCGTGGTGACCGCGCGCAAGCGCGATGAAGACGTCCAGACCGTTCCGATCGCGATTACAGCCTATACCGCTGATCAGCTGGCCGCACGCGGGATTTCGAATTTCAACGATCTCGGCAACTCGACCCCGGGCATTGCCATCACCAGCATTGCCGGCGGCACGGTCCAGCAGATCTTTGTGCGCGGCCTGGCTCCGGCCAACACGGCAAACGACCTCAACACCGAAGCGAACGTCGGTGTGTTCATCGACGGCATCTATCAGACCAGCCGCAACACGCTGGATATCATCTCGGTGCTTGATGTCGGCCAGATCGAAGTGGCCAAGGGTCCGCAATCGGCCCTGTTCGGCCGTTCGACCTTTGCCGGCGCGCTGAGCATTGCCACCAAGAAGCCGGGGCGCGATTTCGGCGCCGATGTTTCGGCCACGGCCGGGGTCGACAAGGACTATCGCATCAAGGGGTCGATCACGGCTCCGCTAGGGGATTCGCTGCGGGCGCGCCTGTCGGCCGGTTACCTGACCTATGATGGTTGGGGCCAGAACCTGGCCGCTCCGGATGACAACCTTGGTGGAACCAAGAAATGGGCCGTCAGCGGTTCAGTTGTTTGGGAGCCCAGCACCGATTTCACGGCGACGCTCTCGGGCTTTGTCACCGACAGCAAGACCGAGATGAGCCCGGTCAGCCAGCCGGCGATCGCCACCTTCAACTGCGGCACCACCAGCACTTCGGCAGTCACGCTGAATCTGCGCCAGCTCTATTGCGGCAGCCTGGTCGCACAGAAGATCAGCGACATCAGCCCGGGCGTGCCGGATACCCATACCAAGACCCGCCAGGGCTCGCTGGAACTTGAGTACAAGCTTGAAGGTGTCCGCATCGTCAGCCTTACCGGCGTGACCGGTGCCGAGAACGATACGTTCAATGATTACGATGGATCGTCGGCGGGTGTTCTGTTTGGCGTCTGCAGTGCAGCGGTCTGTTCGCCGGCCGGCGCATACTCGCGCCTGGTGCGGGCCAATGTGCATTCCATCTCGAAAGAACGGGTCCGTACTTTCAGCCAGGAACTCCGCCTTCAGTCGGATAATGCCTCGCCCTTCCAGTGGATCCTCGGCGCGAACTATTTCGACCAGCAGATCCCGCTGAGTGCCGGTGGCCTTGGCACCGACCGGGCGGGCCTCGCGGCTAATGAGCGGTTCGTTCAGGTTGTCCAGGTTGGCGTCGTTCCGACGACCGGCGTAGGAGCTTACGACTTCACCGCAAACCCGTTCATCATCGACAATGCGAACGCTGGGCAACTCTCGTCGAGCTATTCCAAGGCCAGCACGAAGACCTTCTCGGTCTTTGGGTCGCTGGGATATACGCTTGGGGCCTTCCGCGCCACGGCCGAAGGTCGCTATAACGCCGATCGTAAGCGGGCCCAGGTCTTCTCCGTATCGAACCCGCTGAGTGTCCCGGGGATCAACCAGCCCATCGCTGGTACCACGGTGCCGGCAGACGGGATCTTCCCGGTTGTCGGTCCGGTCTTCGAACAGACCTTTAAGAGCTTCGCCCCGCGCTTCACGCTGGATTACAAGGCGTCGGATAATCTCTTCCTCTACGCTTCGGCTTCCAAGGGTGTTCGGGCGGGCGGCTTCAATACGGCCAACGCCGTCAGCGCCACCGGTATCCTGGCGACTGAAGTACCCTACGACGAAGAAGAAAACTGGACCTACGAACTGGGCTTCAAGTCGGACTGGTTCGACAAGATGCTGATGTTCAACGCGTCTTACTTCCATGTCGATTGGAAGAACGCCCAGGTTTCAAGCTTCACCGAAAACCCGACTGCGGTGAATCCATCGCGGATCATTCGCAACATCGGCGCCATCAAGACCGACGGCTTCGAAGCCCAGGCAGAGCTGAACCCGACCAAGAACTTCAACTTCGGTGGCAGCATTGTCTATTCCGACGTGGCGTTCGGACCGGGCGTATATGATGGCGGTACGGTAACCCAGTGCGTCATCGGCGCAGGCACCACCGCGGTGGCAGCGCCCGGATGTCCGGCCGTCACCGTCCTGACCCTGCCTTCGGGTGTGGTCCGTGCGGTTCCCTCGCTTGAGGGCCTTCGTCCGGCCCGTTCGGTCAAGTGGCAGTGGAATGTCCATACTGCTGTCGGAATGGACCTGGCTAACGGTTGGGAAGCAAAGGCTCGCGTGGATGTAAGCCACACCGGCCCGGCCTATACCAACATCATCAACACGATCAGCTATGGCGATCGCACGTTGACCAACGCGCGACTGACCTTCTCGAACGACAAGTACGGTGTCTCGCTGTGGGCCACCAACCTGTTCGACAAGACCTATGTCCAGAACTCGATCAACCAGCCGCGCGCTGGTGTGCCGTTCGCCTTCAACGTACCTGAGGTCTACCTCGGTGAAGGCCGCCGCCTGGGCGTGACCCTGACGGCCAAGTACTGATCCGGTTAAAAAGGGGGATCGGGCGGGGGACCTTCGGGTCTCCCGCCCTTTTCTTTTCAGCTGCGCAGAAAGCGGGTCACCGCGGCAACCCAGGCCTCTGGCTGCTCATCGATTATGTCGTGCGTCCCGCCATCCAGCGCTGCGAAGGCAAAGTCTGGTCGCAGAGCATGGGCCCGCTGGGACGCCGCGTAGAGATCCTCGCCAGTGTTGGTGAATATCAGGCTTGGGGCGCGGATCGCCTGCAGGTCTGCTGCTATGTCATGGGCGAAGGCGGCCTCGAAACCCCAAAAGTAGTCGGTCGGATTCGCCAGCAAGGCCGTGACATAGCGATGCATGGCTTCAAGCTCCGTCCAGCCGGGTGAGGCCGCCAGACGCTGATCCCAGGCGGCCAACAGATGGCTGCCATCGGCCTTTGGCTCCAGCGGGGCAAAGCGAAACTGCGCGAAATGTGCCCGCTCCTCGTCAGAGAGCAGGGCGACGCCATTAAGGACCAGGCGGTCGACCAGTTCCGGCCGTCGCGCGGCCAGGCTGGCCGCAATCGAGGCACCGGTATGGTGGCCGAGAATGCTCGCCTTGGCCCAGCCCATGGCGGCCATCACGGCTGGCACGGCCTCGGCATAGCCCGCGATGCCGACCGGTGCTGTTGGTCTGTCCGACTGGCCGAAGCCCGGGGTATCCATCGCCACCGCGCAGAAGCCGCGATTGGCCATCAAGGGCAGGACAGCGCTGAACTGATCGCCGCTGAGGGGCGATTGGTGGAGCAGGATCAGCGGTGTGCCATCACCCGCGATCCGCAGGTGGATCTGCCCGTAGGGGCCATCGACATAGGCCCGGCGCAGGGTCATTTGCGCGAAGGGACCCCGTCCTCAATCCAGGCCCGCATGATCGCGGTAAAGCGCTTTGGCGTCTCGATCGGGGGGAAGTGGCCGACATCGGGCAGATAGACCAGTGCTGGTTCGGCGTTGGCCAGATAGCCGTAAAGCGTGCGGCCAGCGCTGGGCGGCAGCAGGGCGTCGCTGCCACCCCAGATCAACAAGGTTGGTGCCTTGACCGCGGCCATGGCGGCGCGGGCCTTGGGCGCGTCGGCAACCTTGGCGATCATTGCGATGAAGTTCTTGTGCGCGGTGCGCCGGTTGAAATCATAGAAGTGCAAGCGGGTCGGCTGATCGATCCGGCTGCCATCCCCGGCGAAAAAGGTGAGGAACTGGCTCCAGTAATCGGCATCCTGGTAGCCCTGGGCCTTGGCGCGGGCCTGGGCATCGGTCCAAGCCTTGGTCAGCACGAGGTGCGAGGTGTCGACCGGATCGGACGGCGCGTTTGATATGACCAGCCGTTCGACCAGATCCGGGCGCTTCGCGGCCAGGAACACGCCAAGCGTGCCGCCGCTTGAAACCCCGACAACCGTGACCTTTTTGATGCCCAATTGGGTGAGCAGGGCCTCGGCGATGTCGGCGGGGGCAGTGGATGCCACGACGCTGTCCGGTACGTCATCGGACAGGCCAAGCCCGGGCACATCATAGCGGATCACGCGGTAATGGGGCTTGAGCAGCGGGACCATGCCGTCCCAGGTCCTGAGCGTGCTGGACGAGCCGTGGACGAGGAGCAGGACCGGCGCATCGGGCCCTTTCAGGCCTTCATCCTTATAATGGACCTTAAGCCCTGCGATCGTTGCGTAATGGCTCTGGCTATCCTGGTATTTGGCCTTGAGCTGGTCCAGCGTCAGCCACGGCGATGGGGCGGGGGCATTGCCCATCAGCAGCAGGGCCAGCGGCAGCAGGATCAGGCGGGCCAGCATGGCTTAACGCTTCTTCAAGCTGGCGAGATAGGCGATCACGTCCTTGCGCGCCTGTGGATTGGGCAGCCCGGCGAAAACCATCTTGGTTCCGGGCACCTTGCCATTGGGACGCGCCAGGAAGGCGTCGAGCTGGTCCGGTGTCCAGGTGATGCCTGCCTTGGTCAGCGCCTGAGAATAGCTGAAGCCAGCCTTGCTGCCGGCCTTGGCGCCATAGACGCCCCACAGGTTGGGCCCGACCGCATGGGGGCCTTTATCGGCCACGGTGTGGCAGGCCTTGCACTGGAGGAACTGGCGCGAGCCTTTCACCGGGTCGCCCGCCGGGGTGGGCTGAGCACCCAGCGGAGTTGCGGCAATCAATGCGATGATGGGCAGAAAACGTACCCGTGGCGAAAACAGCATGGCAAACCAACCCCTCGGTTCTTCGTCCCACCACCCTAGGCGGGAGCGACGGGGCAGGGCAACGCTGCTCCTGAATAACCGACAGGCGAATAACCCTGCTTTGCGATTGCCTTTGCCGGGGCTGGCGCCAGAGTGCGCTGGCTAGGAGATTGCCCATGAACCTGTCCCGCCGTCGCTTCGCCCTTGGCCTTGGTGCCACCGGGATTGCCGTTTCTGCGGGAGCCAAGCCCAAGCCCAAGATCGCGACACCGGCCATGCTCGACACCATCGTGATCGGCGCGGGGATGAGCGGGCTCAACACCGCGCTGCTGCTGGAGGCTGAAGGGCAAAGGGTGGCGGTGATCGAAGGGCGCAGCCGCGTCGGCGGTCGGGTCCATACTCTATTTGACCAGCCGGGAACGCCCGAAATGGGCTTTAACACCATGGGCGAGGGCTATGGCCGCGGGATCGATGCCGCGCGGCGCGCTGGTGTCGAATTGTTCGAAACCGGTGCTCGATACCGCAAGGCTCCGCCGCAGGCGCTGTTCCTGAACGGCAAGAGCTATAGCCGCGAGACCTGGGCTGCGGCGGTCGAAAATCCGCTGCCGGCGCCGCTCAAAGCGATGATGCCCTGGGAAGTCGTGCCCCGGCTGGTGGCGCAGCACACCCCGCTGACAGACTGGACGCAATGGTATCTGCCCGAAAGCGGGGTGCATGATATCGCGCTGCACGAATTCCTGAAGCAGCAGGGGCTGAACGAAGCTGCGATCCGGCTCGTCAATGATACGGCCCCGGCCTATGGCAATTCGGCCTGGGACGTTTCGGCACTGATGCTGGAATGGAACGATGGCTTCGTGAAGGGGCAGATTGCAGTCGGCACCAAGCAGTTCGCGGTCAAGGGCGGCAACGCGCGGTTGCCGATTGGCATGGCCAAGCTGCTCAAGGGTGACCTGATCACCGGCAAACGAGTGGTCGGCGTAGATAGTGGCGATGCCCATGCCACGGTCTATTGCGCCGATGGTTCAACTATGCAGGCGCGCCGGGTGGTCTGTGCCCTGCCGCTGGGGGTGATGCGGCGGATTGCCTTCTGGCCCGGCCTGCCCGAGCGACAGGCCCAGGCCATTGCAACGGTGCCGTACCAGCAGCTGGTCAACATCTTCGCCACGGTCAATCGCCCGTTCTGGGAAGAGGACAAGCTGGGCCCGGGCATGTGGACCAATTCGCCGCTCGGCACGATCTATCCGCAATACTTCGGCGCGACGGATACGGAAGTTACCGGCCTGCTGTTCCAGGCGCGGGGCGAACTTGCGCTCGCCTGGGACCGGATGGGCCGGGATGCCGCCATGGCATCGGTGGTCCAGACGCTTGAACAGTTGCGGCCGGCCGCCAAGGGCGCGGTCACCCCGGTCCACTACCATTCATGGGGGGCAGAGGAATACTCGACCGGTGCCTGGGCGGTGTTCATGCCCGGCCAGATCCGCGATCTGCACGCAGCCATGGCCCAGCCAGCCGGCCGGGTGCACTTTGCCGGCGAGCACACCGCCACGGGCGCACGCGGGCTGGAAGCGGCGCTGGAAAGCTCTGAACGCGTGGCGATCGAGGTTTTGAGCGCCTAAAGCCCCAGATTGCCCGGATTGAGAATGCCCTTGGGGTCGAGTTCGGCCTTGAGCGCCTTCATTGCCGCCCAGTGCGCCGGATTGTGGTCGCGGTCATAGGGATAGACCTTGCCGATCTGGAAATGGATGCCGCCGAATTCGTGCATCAGATCGACCACCCGGCCCTTGATCCGCAGGGCCTCAGCCTCGTTGGCTTCGGAGCGGGGATAGGTCGGCAGGTCCTTCAGATAGTCGGCATCGACGATCCGCTGGTGATAGGGGTTCTGCGCATCCGGCCAATAGAATGCCGGCTCATAGACGAAAGCGGTTGAGCCGACGGCCATGAACATTCCGCCGACCACGATGCCATGGCGGGCCATGACATCGGACTCTTCCGCCAGCAGCGACTCCAGCGCATAGTGAAATGGCACGACCCGGTCATGCGGCAGCTTGGTATGGCATGGCAGCCAGCGCTCACCCTTTGGCCCCAGCACGTTGTGGAACGGGGCAAAGGGCATGGCCCGGACAACCTCCGGCACCGAGTTCGGAATCTCGGTCCCAAATTCGCTGCACAGCCGCTTAACCAGGTTGATCCGGCCATTGGCTTCGGCCTGATCAATCCCTTCGACGATGAAGTGCCCGGCGTGGCTGGCCGCGGCGATTTCCTTTTCGCCGCTGAAGGCCATCTTCGCCAGTTTGGCTGCCCCCTTTAGCACGCCCGATTGCTTGACGATCTTGCCCGCCATCTCAACCTTCGCGGCGGTATCAGCCTTGCCCAACTGACCTTGCTGGAGAACTTCGTTCAGGCCAAAGTTTTCCTCGCAGATGTCCTCGATCCCGACGGCGCGGAAGGCGGCGTGAAGCGTCTCGAAGCTGGGGAATGAGAAGCTGGCCGTGGCAAAGGCGGGTCGCGCCTTGACCAGTGGCAGGGTGATCCGTGCCTTGACCCCGAGCACCCCGCAATCGCCGGTAAACAGCCCGGTCAGGTCCGGGCCGAAATGGCGGAAGAACGGGACCGACTTGTCCGAAAGCGCGCTGCCGGTGTGCAGCATTTCGCCGGTGCCGGTGATGATGTCGAACGAGAGGGCGGCTTCACCAGCACAGCCCTGGCCATGGCTGATTGCATTCATCGACATGCCCCCGCCGACATTGGCGTGCAGGCCAGAGTAGGAGCCCCAGAACCGGGTCTTGTAGCCGCGCGCCAGCACGGCTTCGCGCAGTTCGGCCCAGGTCACCCCGGCCTCTACGGTGACGGTTGCGCGGGTCTCATCGATCTCGATCGCTTTGAGCCGGCTGCTGTCGATCGTGATCCCCTCGGCCCGGCGTTGGGCATAGGCATCGGTATAGCTGGCCCCACCGCCGCGGGTGACCAGCGGTGTACCGCTGGCGTAAGCCGCGCGGACAATCGCCTGCAATTCCTCGACCGAACCGGGCCGCACCACGGCCGCCGGAAGCTCTCCGGCGCGGAACACGTCGTGGCCATAGAACAGCCGTTCGGCCTCACCGGTCAGGACGTTTTCGGAGCCAAGCTGCTGGCTGAGATTTTCAACGAGGCCCATCAGTTCACCGCAATGTCATCAAGCGCCTTAGTATAGCGCTCTGCCGTGTCATGGGTGGCAAGCTCTGCGGCTTCCTTGCGGGCGACATAGAACAACCGCGCCAGGAAATCCTGCCGCCGCAGTTCACGCGCTTCCAGCGTTTGCTGGTCGGGCTGATAGGCCTCGATCTCGGCGTCGAGCATGATGCCCTTGGCCGCGGCGACCTTTTCAACCGTGTCGAGCCGATCCCGGACCACCGACAGCTCGTTGGCCAGCACCATGATCATCGACATGGCTTCATCCATGCCGGGCGTATCGTAAAACCGGGGGCGTTTGCCACGGGCGTTGCGTTGAAGATTGCGCATGGTCATTCCCCTCAGGCCGCCTTTTGGGCGATCAGAACTTCCCAGCCACCGCCAGGCGCGAATTCACCGGCTGTGAACTCACGCTCGGCCAGCGCCTCGGCTGCGTCCTCGGTGTAAGTCGTGTCGGCCCCGGCGAATTCCATGATCGCCATCGGTGCCGTGTCGAACCGGATTGTCTCGCCCGGGAACCCCGCGTCGCGGGCCATGCCGATCTGGTCCTTGTCGCGCATCGCGCCCCAGAACGGTTCGTTGTTATAGTAGGTCTCGTTATCCAGGATGAACTGGGTGAACGGGTCCATCAGGTCAAACGGCGGCAGATCGGCATGGATCATCAGGCCGCCGGGCTTCAGCAACCGGTGACATTCGCGGAAGATGCGGGGCATGGCCTGACCGCTGGTTTCATGCAGCAGGATGTGGCTGACGATCAGGTCAAAGCTGCCGGCTTCAAACCCGGTGTCCTCGGCATTGCGCTGCATGAAGCTGATGTCCTGCCCCAGCGCCTTGGCGCGGGCGTGGGCATAGCGAATGCAGGGGCCGCCCACGTCGATCCCGATCACTTCGGC
>JBEEIN010000224.1:0-3522 GCA_041169825.1 Pseudomonadota bacterium | reverse complement strand
AGGCCGCCGCCGCGGCGATCGCAGCGGGTCGCGGTTCGGACTCGCTGGGCGAATACGACGCCGCGGTGCGCGACAGCTGGATCGCCAAGGAACTGAAGCTGGTCCAGAACGCCGAACCGATGGTCGCCAAGTTCGGCGGCGATATCGGCACGGTCTTTGCCGGCCTCGACATGTGGCTGCGTTATCTCAAGCTGCCGATCCTGCCGGTCATGGGCCACCACCGCGATTGCGAGGCGACCGGGCGGGCCGACCTTTACAAGCCGATTGACTATCCCAAGCCTGATGGCGTGATCAGCTTCGATCGCCTGTCCAGCGTGGCGCTGTCCTTCACCAACCACGAGGAAGACCAGCCCTGCCACCTGCAGCTGAAGGATCCGGCGGTTCCGGTTGAGGTCAATCTCAAGCTCTATGCCGGTCCCGAGGCGCGCTATTGCCCGGCGGGCGTCTATGAGTTCCTGGGGTTGGAGGATGGCAACCCGCGCCTGCAGATCAACGCCCAGAACTGCGTCCACTGCAAGACCTGTGATATCAAGGACAAGACCCAGAACATCAACTGGGTCACGCCCGAAGGCGGCGGCGGGCCCAATTACCCGAATATGTAAGGATTCCGCCCCGGAACTGGGAGGGCACTTGTGTTTCGTCTCCCTGAACTTGTTTCAGGGTCCCCTTTGCGGGATATCCTGTTGGTGCATTGTCCGATCAGGGGCTCGCGGAAAACCGGATGGAAAAGGGCGGTTAGGCGGGCGGGATGCTGAAACAAGTTCAGCATGACGATCTCGGCAGGGCCGCGCATCGCCCCCGTCTCGGGGAGGAACCATGATCGAAACCGCCTTTGCCAAGATCAACCTTGCGCTCCACGTCAGGCGGCGGCGCGACGATGGCTATCATGAACTGGAAACCGTCTTCGCCTTCGTCGATGCGGGTGACCGGCTGAGCATAACGCCAGCTGAGCGTGATAGCTTGCGGGTGCTGGGCGAATTTGCCGGCACGCTGAGCAATCCGTTCGACAATATCGTGATGCAGGCGCTCTCCGCGTTGCCGCGCCAGCAGGGCTGGGCGGTGACGCTGGAAAAGAACCTGCCGGTCGCGGCGGGGCTGGGTGGAGGATCGGCCGATGCCGGAGCACTGTTCCGGCTGGTTGAGCGCAGCCAGGGGCTGCCCGATGATTGGCAGGCGCGCGCCGCAAAATTGGGTGCTGATGTGCCCGCCTGTGTCCTCTCCCGCGCCTGCATCGGGCGGGGCACCGGAACCGAACTGACCGAAGTGCCGAACGATCTGGCCGGTATGGCCTGCCTGCTGGTCAACCCGCGCGTCCCGCTCAGCACCGGGCCGGTGTTCAAGGCCTGGGACGGGGTGGATCGCGGGGCTCTGCCAGTTGGCGATCTGCGCACGATCATGCTGGCCGGGCGCAACGATCTGGAGGCCCCCGCGCTGGCCCTCTGTCCCGTTATTGCTGATGTGCTGACGGCGCTTCGGGCTACGGATCCGGTGCTGGCGCGCATGTCCGGCTCCGGCGCAACCTGTTTTGCGCTGTATGAAGATGCTGCCCAGCGTGATGCCGCGCAGGCAGCCATGCCCGCGGGTTGGTGGACACTCGCGGGGGCGCTGCGGTGAACGAACACGAAGCCTATCGCCTGCTCGGCACCCCGCGCTTTGGTGGCATTCTGGTGGTCTCTGACCATGCTTCGAACCGGGTGCCCGAAGATATCGATCTGGGCATCGATCCCGCGCTGCTGTCCCAGCACATAGCGGTCGATCTGGGTGTGGCTGAAGTCGGTGCCTTGCTGGCGCAGCGGCCCGGCATTGCCGCCTTTCAGGGCCATATCAGCCGGCTGGTCTGCGATCTCAATCGCGAGCCGCATGCCCCCGCGGTCATCCCGATCGCCAGCGATGGCCATGCCATTCCCGGCAACGCGCTCGACCACGCTGCGCACCAGGCGCGGCTTGAGCGGTTCCACACTCCCTATCACACCGCGCTGTCTGACCTGCTCAATGACAGCCCCCCGGCGCTGGTCCTGTCGCTCCACAGCTTCACCCCGCAACTCGCGACCAGCGACGAAGCGCGGCCCTGGCAGGTCGGCGTGCTTTACAATGACGACGATCGCGCCGCGCGGCTCGCCATTCCGCTGCTGGAGGCGCAGGGCCTCTGCGTGGGCGATCAGTTGCCCTATTCGGGCAAGCTGCTGAACTATACCATGAACCGGCACTGCGAGGCCGAAGACCGGACCTACCTCGGTATCGAACTGCGCCAGGATCAGGTGGCAACACCGCAGCAACAGGCCGAATGGGCGGATCGTCTGGCTAGGCTTTGCAATGAAGTGGCGTTGAAGCTCGGCTGATTGCCGTGTAGGGCTGCGCCGATCGCCCGGTTCGGGCAACAATCTTGCCGGAGTAGCCCCATGCCTGCCCTTCGTTCCCGCACGTCCACCCATGGCCGCAATATGGCCGGCGCGCGAGGCCTGTGGCGGGCGACCGGGATGAAGGACAGCGATTTCGGCAAGCCGATCATCGCCGTGGTCAACTCCTTCACCCAGTTCGTGCCGGGCCACGTTCACCTCAAGGATCTGGGCCAGATGGTCGCGCGCGAGATTGAGGCGGCGGGCGGGGTTGCCAAGGAATTCAATACGATCGCGGTCGATGATGGCATCGCCATGGGCCACGATGGCATGCTCTATTCGCTGCCCAGCCGCGATCTGATTGCCGATAGCGTTGAATACATGGTCAACGCCCATTGCGCTGACGCGATGGTCTGCATTTCCAACTGCGACAAGATCACGCCCGGCATGCTGATGGCGACGATGCGGATCAACATCCCTACCGTCTTCGTTTCCGGCGGGCCGATGGAAGCCGGCAAGGTGGTCCTGAAGGGCAAGGAAGTGGCGCTTGACCTGGTCGATGCCATGGTTGCCGCCGCGGATGAGAGCTATACCGACGAAGAGGTGCAGACGATCGAACGCTCGGCCTGCCCGACCTGCGGGTCATGCTCGGGCATGTTCACCGCCAACTCGATGAACTGCCTGACCGAGGCGCTGGGGCTCTCGCTGCCGGGCAACGGCTCGGTCCTTGCCACCCACGCTGATCGCCAACAGCTGTTCCTGCGCGCCGGGCGGCTCGCGGTCGATCTGTGCCGCCGCTATTACGAGCAGGACGATGCCTCGGTCCTCCCGCGCTCGATCGCCAGCTTCAAGGCGTTCGAGAACGCGATGAGCCTCGACATCGCCATGGGCGGATCGACCAACACGGTGCTGCACCTGCTGGCCGCCGCTGTCGAGGCGGGGGTGGATTTCACGATGGCCGATATCGATCGCCTCAGCCGCCAGGTGCCGTGCCTGTCCAAGGTGGCCCCGGCCAAGTCCGACGTTCACATGGAAGACGTCCACCGCGCCGGCGGCGTCATGGGCATTCTCGACGAACTGGATCGCGCGGGACTGCTGCACACCGATTGCGCCACGGTGCACAGCCCGACGCTGGGCGACGCGCTGGCGAAATGGGACATCATGCGCACCGACGACGCCGAAGTGC
>JBEEIN010000223.1:0-10996 GCA_041169825.1 Pseudomonadota bacterium | reverse complement strand
ATGCTGAACGGCGAGATCGACTTCATCCTGAAGATCGTCAGCAAGGACCTGCAAAGCTTCCAGGAATTCCTGACCAGCAAGCTGACCCCGGCTCCGAATGTCGCGAGCGTGAAGACTTCGTTAACCATTCGCACTGCCAAGCAGATGCCGGGCGTGCCGCTGGAATAGGCTTACTGGGTTCAGCCCGCCCGCTGGGCCAGCCACTCTTCCAGCCACTTGATCGTGTAATCGCCGTGGATGAAGTCGGGCTCGCTCATCAGCGCCTGATGCAGCGGGATGCTGGTCTTGACGCCGCCGATCACCATTTCTTCGAGCGCCCGCTTGAGCCGCATGATGCAGCCTTCGCGGGTGCGCCCCTTGACGATCAGCTTGGCGATCATCGAGTCATAATACGGCGGCACCTTGTACCCGGCATAGAGCCCGGAATCGACGCGGACGTTCATCCCGCCAGCCGCGTGATAGCTGCTGATCAGGCCGGGTGAGGGGGCAAATGTCCACGGATCTTCCGCATTGATGCGGCATTCGATCGCGTGGCCGTTGAATTCGATGTCTTCCTGCGCGACCGACAGCGGCTTGCCATCGGCGATGCGGATCTGTTCGCGCACCAGGTCAACCCCGGTAATCGCTTCGGTCACCGGGTGCTCCACCTGCAGGCGGGTGTTCATTTCGATGAAATAGAACTCGCCATTTTCCCACAGGAACTCGATCGTACCGGCCCCGCGATAGCCCATATCGGCCATGGCCTTGGCAACGATGCCGCCCATCCGTTCGCGCTCTTCGGGGCTGATGACGGGCGAGGGGGCTTCTTCCAGCACCTTCTGGTGGCGGCGCTGCAGCGAACAGTCACGCTCACCAAGGTGAATGGCATTGCCCTTGCCATCGCCGAAGACCTGGAACTCGATGTGGCGCGGATTGCCCAGATACTTTTCGATATAGACCGTGGCATCGCCAAAGGCGGCCTTGGCCTCGCTCCCGGCTTGCTGGATCAGCGTTTCCAGCTCTTCGGGGCCGTTGCAGACCTTCATTCCGCGGCCACCGCCGCCCGATGCGGCCTTGATGATCACCGGATAGCCGGCGGCTTCCGCGATCTGCTTGGCCTCCGCGATGTCAGAGACGGCGCCATCCGAACCCGGAACCAAAGGCAGGCCCAATGCACCAGCCGTGCGCTTGGCCTCAATCTTGTCACCCATCGTCCGGATGTGTTCCGGCTTGGGGCCAATCCAGGTGATGTTGTGGGCTTCGACAATCTCGGCGAACTTGGCGTTTTCCGAGAGGAAGCCGTAGCCGGGGTGGATTGCATCGGCCTGGGTGATTTCCGCCGCCGAAATGATCGCCGCGACGTTAAGGTAGCTGTCCTTCGCGGCCGGGGGGCCAATGCAGACCGCATGGTCGGCCAGGCGCACGTGCATGGCATCGGCATCGGCGGTGGAGTGGACCGCCACCGTCTCGATACCCATTTCGTGTGCCGCGCGGTGGATGCGCAGCGCGATCTCGCCGCGGTTGGCGATCAGGATCCGCGAGATGCCCATGGTATTGTGTGCCTTACGCGATCACGACCAGCGGCTGGTCGAATTCGACCGGCTGGGCATTGTCGACCAGGATTGCCGTAACCGTGCCACCGCGAGGAGCGGTGATCGGGTTCATCACCTTCATCGCCTCGATGATCAGCAGGGTATCGCCTTCCTTGACCGCCTGGCCGACGCTGACGAAGTTCGCCGCGCCCGGTTCCGGGGCCATGTAAGCCGTGCCAACCATCGGCGACTTGACGGCATTGGGATCACTGGCGGGCGCCGCCGGGGCAGCTGGCGCGGGTGCCGCAGCTGCGGCCGGAGCGGCTGCCGGTGCGGCAACGGGGGCGGGTGCCGAATGGAATACCGGGGCGATACCGCCACCGCGCGAGACCTTGATTTTTCGATCGCCGTCCTCAACCTCAATCTCGGTCAGGCCGGTATCGGCGAGCATTTCCGCCAGTTCGCGCACCAGCGCGGTATCGATGTTCATTCCGGTGGGGCGGCTGCTTGCCTTGCTGTCGGCCATGCGTTCCTCGACTGGTTGCTTTGGCCTTCGCCTATGCGCGGGGCGGCGGTGCGAGGCAAGACCCCAGACGTTACGGAATGTTGGCAACCCACAGGATCGCAATGGCCGACTGGGCTGGCCGGGCTGGTTTGGAGCCCGGCCGCCCGAACCGGCCCTAACGATCGGATCCGGCTACTTTGCCCCATTGCCGGGCAGCCGTGTAGCCAAGGTAACCCGTGCCAAAGAGCGCATAGAGCGCCTCGGGAATGGCGGAGAGATAGGCGGTCATTCCCGATGCGATCGCCTGGGCCTTGTCCGGGCGGAACGCGGCGATCAGCCCCATTGGCAGGGCCCAAAGGATCAACAGATACATGACATTATGCCGGAATGCCCGGTGGGAACTATTCCGGCACCCTTGCGGTGATGGTTCAATACAACTGACACGGCTGAAACGGCACCGACACGTCAAAGTGGCGTTTTAAAATGGTCGGGACGAGAGGATTCGAACCTCCGACCCCCACACCCCCAGTGTGATGCGCTACCAGGCTGCGCTACGTCCCGACCGGTTCCGTCCGCGATGCGGACTGGAGAGCCGGGCCTATAGGCAGGGTGTGGCAGCAAGGCAATCGTGCTGCGACAATCAGCCGCTTTCCCGGTTCAAGCCCTTGAACCTGATCGGACAAGCGCCATTTGCGCCGGGTTCGACAGGCGGCTGCGTTGCTAAGGCAATCGCTTGCTGCTAGTCGCGCGCAATTGCGCCGGGGGCTTCTGCCCCTGGTCCTGGGCAAACATTCGTCACGAAAGCCGTAACCGCGATGCAAACACCGCTTCTTCCGATCCTGGCCGCCGCTGGCGGCGCTGCCGCCGAACCGCCGGTCTGGATCCAGTTCCTGCCACTGGTCGCCATGGTGGTGATCTTCTGGTTCCTGATTCTGCGTCCGCAGATGCGCCGGCAGAAGGAACAGCAAGCCAAGCTGGCCGGGATCAAGAAGGGCGATCAGGTGCTCACCGGTGGCGGCCTGATTGGCAAAGTCGTCAAGGTTGACGAACACTATGCCGAGATCGAGCTGGGCCAGAATATCAAGGTCAAGGCGCTGAAATCCACCATCGCCGATGTCATCCCGCCCACTGGCAAGGCAGCGAACGACTGATCCGGTCCGCATTTTCCAAGGCAGATTTTCGATGCTTGATTTTCCCCGCTGGAAGCAGCTGTGGCTGTGGTTCATAACCTTGGTGGCCTGCCTCGCGGCGCTGCCCTCGCTGCTGTCGATCGGTGGGGTAAACCTGCCTGAAGGCTTGCCAAGTCCCAAGATCAACCTGGGTCTCGACCTTGCGGGTGGCAGCCACATCCTGCTTGAGGCAAATCCGGAGCAGGTGCGCCGTCAGCGGCTTGAAACGATGGAAGAAGATGTCCGCGCGCGGATGCGCCAGGCTGATCCGGCAATCCGCATTGGCGATATCTCGACCAAGGACGGCACGGTCAGCTTCATCGTTGCCGATCCGGGGCAAGTCGATGCTGCGCGGGAACAACTGCAAACGCTGACCAGCGGCGCGCAACTGACCGGCCAGCGCGATTGGGACCTGCAGGTGCTAGACGGCAACCGCATCGTCCTGCGCCCGACCCAGGCCGGGATCGATCTGGCAATCAGCCAGGCCATGGACACGGCGACCGAAGTGGTCCGCAAGCGCATCGACGCGCTTGGCACCCGCGAACCGACCATCATCCGCCAGGGACCGCAGCGTATCGTCGTGCAGGTTCCCGGGCTGAAGGATCCGGCCGCACTCAAAAATCTGCTCGGCCAGACCGCCAAGTTGGAATTCAAACTGGTCGACGGCCAGGCGCTGCCTAGCGATATTGCCCAGGGCATTGCCCCTCCGGGATCTGAAATCGTGCCGCTGGAAGCGCCGCAAGGATCGACCGAACCGGCCGGTGCGATTGCTGTCAAACGGCTTGGCGGGATCAAGGGTGACCGGCTGACCAACGCCCAGCAAAGCTTTAACCAGCAAACCAACGAACCGATCGTTACGATCTCCTTTGACCAGCAGGGCGGGGCTAAATTTGCCAAGCTAACCACCGAAAACGTTGGCAAGCCCTTTGCGATCATCCTCGATGGCAAAGTGCTGTCCTCTCCTGTGATCAACGAGCCGATCATCGGCGGAACGGCCAGTATTTCGGGCAACTTTACGATCCAGAGCGCCAATCAGTTGGCGATTGCGCTGCGTTCGGGCGCCTTGCCGGTTGACCTGAAGGTGGTTGAAGAGCGCTCGGTGGGTCCGGACCTGGGTGCAGACTCGATCGAGAAGGGCATGATCGCTTTTGGCGTCGGCACCCTGGCGCTGATGATCTTCATGCTGGTCACCTATGGCCGCTTTGGGGTCTATACCAATGTCGCGCTGATCCTGAACACGCTGATGATCCTGGGGGTCATGGCGATCATGAACACCACGCTGACCCTGCCGGGTATCGCCGGCTTCGTGCTGACGATCGGTGCCGCGGTGGACGCCAACGTGCTGATCAATGAACGTATCCGGGAAGAGCAGACCCGCGGGCGACGTGTCGTCAATGCGGTTGAAATGGGTTATACCGAAGCCAGCCGCGCGATCTTTGACGCCAACATCACCAACGTGATCGCGGCGACGCTGATGTTCGTGTTCGGCTCAGGGCCGATCCGTGGTTTCGCGGTCGTCCTCATGATCGGTATCGCCACTTCGGTCTTCACCGCCGTTACCCTGACCCGCATGTGGGTTGCTGGCTGGCTGCGTCGCGCGCGCCCCAGCGAACTGGTGCTTTGAGGGATCAATCCGATGAAACTGCTTAAGCTTGTCCCCGATAACACCAACATCCGCTTCCTGCGCTGGCGCGTGCCGTTCTATGTGATCAGCGTGCTGCTGATTGCGGCATCCTGGGGGATGGTCCTGACCAAGGGGTTGAACCTGGGGGTGGACTTTGTCGGCGGGCAGATGATCCGCGTGACATTTCAGAACACCCCAGCCGCCCCGGTTGCCGAACTGCGCGAGACGGTTGGCAAGCTGGGTTACGGCGAACCGATCATCCAGCAATTCGGTAAGCCGAACGAGATCTCGATCCGCATGAAGTTGCCCGAAGGTTCGGCCCAAAATGCCGACCTTGCCGACCAGATGGCGCGCAAGATCACGGCGGCGATCAAGGCCGATCATGCCGACGCCCGTATTGATGGCGTGGATTCGGTCTCTGGCAAGGTGTCGGGCGAACTGTTCAAGACCGGGATGCAGGCATTGCTCGCGGCGATGGCAGCGATCTCGCTCTACATCTGGGTGCGGTTCGAATGGCAATTCGGGGTGGGGGCAATGTTCAGCCTGATCCACGACGTGTCACTCACGCTCGGGATGTTCGCGATCACGCAGATGGAGTTTGACCTGAACATCGTGGCGGCGCTGCTGACGCTGATCGGCTATTCGCTTAACGATACGATCGTGGTTTACGACCGGATCCGCGAAAATATGAAAAAGTTCCGCCGCATGCAGATGCCGGAACTGCTGGACCTCTCGGTGAACGAAACGCTCAGCCGCACGATGGTGACTTCGCTGTCGGTGCTGATCACGCTGATCGCGCTGCTGCTGCTTGGCCCGAACGTGATCTTTGGGTTCACCGCCGCGATCACGCTGGGGATCTTCGTCGGGACCTATAGCTCGGTCTACATGGCCGCGCCGATCCTGATCTGGCTCAAAGTCAACCCGAGCAGCTTCGTGCCAACCGAAACCGAAGTTGAGCGCCAGGAGCGTCTGGCGCGCGAAGGCGCCTAATCCCGGGCCAAACGCCGCCAGTGCGCGACGAGCGCGGCGGCGTTGGCTTGCCGCTCATCCCGGCCACAGCCTGCTGCACGCGCTCAGGCTGGGGCTGGGCGGCAAGCAATTCAGCAATGGCAGCGGCGATGGCCCCCCTGTCACGCTCAGCAAGCCGTCCCCAGTCCGGATAGCGCCCCCGGGATCGGAGTGGTCACGACCGGCGTGCCGCAGGCCAGCGCCTCAACCCAGGCGTTCGCCAGGCCTTCGCTCGATGAGGGCAGGACCAAGACATCGGCGGCGTTGAGCAGGATCGGCAGCTCACCGTGAGCTACCGGGCCCAGGAAGCGGACGCGCTCGGCAAGGCCGAGTTCCTTCGCCAGGGTTCTTAGGGCTGGTTCATCGCCACCTTTGCCAGCAATCAACAGGATTGCTTCCGGCAATTCTGCCAAAGCCTCGATCACGAACCGCTGGCCTTTGCGCGGGATCAGGGCGCCGACCGTTGCTAGCACGGGCTTGTCACGCGGCAGGCTAAGCTGGTCGCGGCACATGCGGCGGTCATAAGGCCGGAACAGATCGGTATCGAGCCCGGTGCGGTGCAGGGTGATCTTGTCTCGCGGGATGCCCAGGGCAGCCATGTCGTCAATCAGGCCCTGGGAGACAGCCAGGAGCCCATTGGCCCGGCGGCCCGCCTCGCGGATCTGCGCCGCACTGGCGCGCTGATGGGCCCAGTGGTGAATATCCGCACCGCGGGCCTTGATCGAAACCGGGATCCCGAGGACGGCGGCAATGCGCACCGCGGCATAGCCATCGGGATGAAAGAACTGGGCGTCGACCAGGTCAAACGGCTGCTCCGCATGCAATCGACGCGCCAGTGGCAGAGGACTTCGCGGACGATTGATCCCGCGTTCAACCGGGCGCCCAGTTTGGGCAGCAGGGTAAAGCGCGGCCGCAGGACCTGAACGCCGCCACGCTGCTCGTGCTGCGGCAAGTTGCGAAGCTGGCGGTATTGCCGATGCAGCGAAAGCGGGAAGGGCGGCAGGCCGATCGGGTTGATCACGGTCAGGTCAACATCGCCGCGTTTCGCCACCGCCTGCATCTGCCGTTCGACAAAGACCCCAAAATTGGGGTGCTGCACATTGGGATAGAGCGTGCTGAGCGAGAGGACCCGCAAAGGCTCTGTCACAGCTTGCGGACCAGCATTTCAGCGACGGCGATCCAGGCGGGACGATCGATGATGACCTGCCGGCTGCCTGCGCCGGGGGGCAGGATCGCCACGCGCCGCTCATCCCTGCCGATCATGCGGCCGAAAGCGAAGCGCCCACCCGGGCGCGGCGCGAGGACATCGCGGTTCAACAGCTGGGCGAAATGCTCCGGATCATGCTGTCGCAGCCAGACCTGATCGCCGCTGCGATAGTCGCCTGCGCCCTGTTCGATCGCCAGGGCGACCAGCGGAGCGTCGCCGCCAAGCTCGGTCGGCAGGATCGCGTCGCGCGGGGCGGGCAGGGCTTCGGCACCATTTTCGGTGAAGCGGGCAATGTAGCGGGGCTGTTCGCTCTCGGCACCGCGCACCAGCAGTTCAGGTTCAACCTCGAGCGCGGCGGCGATGCGGTTCATCCAAGTTAGTGAGAGCTGGCGCATGCCGGTTTCGAGCCGGCCGATCGTCTGGGCGGTGGTGGGGGGCGAGCAGCGCTCGGCCACGTCGGCAAGAGTCAGGCCCTTCTGTTTGCGAATATCGCGGATGCGGTTGATCACGCCGGGCCTCATTTAACCAAATTGGTTTTTTAACTTTCCTACACAATCGCAGCATTGGCAAGACGGGCGATGGCGGAAGAATAGGGAGTCATCATGAAACAGGTCCTGGCAGAACGCGAACTCGCTGACACTGGTCCACTTTTGACGGGCCCACGACCCGGACGCCGCCGGGTTACGGTTAACCTGGCCGAGAGCCCGCTAAGCTGGCTTCATGCCCGCGGGCATCTCAACAATGCGCAACTTGCCGCGGGCGAATGCCTGCGCCGCGATTTCGAAAGAGCGCAACTTGCCGCCGGCGTAACCATGCGGTGGGACGCTGTCCGCATCAGCGGATGCGGGGAGCGCGGGATGAATGCGACCGAACGGCAATTGGCGGCACGCGAGCGGTTTGACGGCGCCCTTGCCGCCGCTGGCAAGGACTTGGCCGATATTCTGTGGCGCGTGGTCTGCGCGGGAGAGGCCCTGCCAGCAGCGGAGCGGGCATTGGCCTGGCCCGTGCGCAGCGGCAAACTGGTGCTGCGGATCGCGCTGGACCGGGTGGCCGGGTTCTATCGGATCGCTTAGCCTTCGACCTGCTCGGCCAGTTCCAGCCAGCGCTCTTCGGCGGCATCCTTTTCGGCCCGGGCACTTTCAATTGCCTTGGTCAAGGCGGCGAATTTGGCCGGGTCACGCGTGTAGAGCGCCGGGTCGGCCAAAGCGGCTTCGTCACGCGCAATCTGGGCCAGCAGCTCTTCGATCCGGCCCGGCAGCAGATCGTAATCGCGCTGGTCCTTGTAGGATAGCTTGGCCTTCTTCGGTGGGGGCGGCGGAGCGACGGGAGCGGTTTCGGCAGCCGGTTTTGCTGCTTTAACTGGTACGACACGTTTCGTCCGCTTGGCTTCCCAATCGGCGTAGCCGCCCGCGACAATATCGACCTTGCCGCTGCCGTCGAGGCCAAGCGTCACTGTCACGGTTCGGTCAAGAAAGTCACGGTCGTGGCTGACGATCAGGACGGTGCCGTCATAATCGGCGATCACTTCCTGCAGCAGGTCGAGCGTTTCGAGATCGAGGTCATTGGTCGGCTCATCGAGCACCAGCAGGTTCGACTTGCGGGCGAATTCGCGTGCCAGCAGCAGCCGCGAGCGTTCGCCCCCCGAGAGCGTGCCAATCCGGGCATCGACCAGGCCGGGATCGAACAGGAAGTCTTTCAGGTAGCCTTGGATATGCTTGCGCACCCCGCGCACGTCGATCCAGTCGCCGCCCTCGGCCAACACGTCGCGCACGCGCTTTTCGGGCGCCAGCAGGCTGCGTTGCTGGTCAATCATCACCCCGTGCAGCGTCTTGGCAAGGGTTACCGTGCCGTCATCGGGGGGCAGTTCACCGGTCAGCAGCTTGAGCAGGGTGGTCTTGCCCGAGCCATTGGCTCCGACCAGACCGATCCGGTCACCACGCTGGATGCGAAGCGAGAAGTCCTTGATGATGGTTCGCTCGCCAAAGCGCTTGGAAACTTTCTCGGCAACGATGACCGACTTGGTCTTAACGTCATCAACGGCCAGCTTCATCTTGGCTGCGCCTTGAGGGCTGAGCATGGCGGCGCGCTGTGCGCGCATTTCCCAGAGCTTTTCGAGCCGGCCCTGGTTGCGCTTGCGCCGCGCGGTGACGCCGCGTTCCAGCCAGTGCGCCTCGATCTTGAGCTTGGCATCCAGCTTTTCGGCGGCCCGCGCTTCCTCGGCATAGACCTGTTCCATCCAGGCTTCGTAACCGCCAAAGCCGATTTCCTTGCGGCGCAGCGATCCGCGATCGAGCCAGATCGTTGCCTTGGTCAGGCGTTCCAAAAAGGTCCGGTCGTGGCTGATCACCAAGAAGGCGCCGGTATAGCGACCCAGCCAGCTTTCGAGCCAGTCGATGGCGGCCAGATCGAGGTGGTTGGTCGGCTCGTCCAGCAGCAGCAGGTCGGGCTCGCTGGCCAGCGCGCGGGCCAGGGCGGCACGGCGGCGTTCACCGCCGCTGGCGCTATCGGCCTTGCGCGTCATGTCGATGCCCAGTTGCCCGGCGATCGCCTCGACCTCATGCTGGGGCGGGGCATCCTTGCCGTGCAGGGCAAAGTCCATCAGCGTGTCATAGCCGGTGAAGAACGGATCCTGCTCCAGCGTCACGATCTTGATGCCCGGCTGGATTGAGCGCTTGCCCTTGTCCGCCTCGATCGCGCCGGAAATCAGGCGGAGCAGGGTGGTCTTGCCCGCGCCGTTGCGGCCGATCAGCGCCAGTCGATCTCGCGGGCCGATGTGCAGGTCAAGATCGCGGAACAGCCAGCCCGAACCCTGTTGCAGGCTAAGGGCTTCCCAAGAGAGGATCGGTGCGGCGGCCATGGTCGGCGCGCCCTAGCGGCTGAGGCAGAGCGTTGACAAGCACCGATGGGGTGCAGAAGAGGGACATATGCGTACTGTATGGCTTAACGGCGAATTTTTGCCCGAATCCGAAGCAAAGGTCCCGGTGTTCGACCGTGGCCTGCTGTTTGGGCAAGGTGTTTACGAAGTGACCCCGGTGATCGATGGTCATTTTTGCAACTGGCCGCATCACGCGGCCCGGCTTGCGCGATCGATGGCCTTGGCCCGGATTGCCGATGATACGGACTGGCCGCCAATCCTGAACGGGTTGATTGCACGGAACGGCCTGACCGAAGGGCGCATCTATCTGCAGGTTACGGGCGGTGCTCCGGCGGACCGCGACTTTCTCTCACCGACCAGCCCGGTCCCCGCAACCCGCTTTGCTTTTACCCAGGCGGCAGCGGTGGTCGATCAGCCGAAGGTGCAGGAAGGCATGCGGGTGATCCTGCATCCCGAAGGCCGCTGGGCGCTGCGATCGGCCAAGACCACGCAACTGCTCTATGCCGTGCTGGCCAAGGAACTGGCGCGTGAAGCGGGAGCGGACGATGCCTGGCTGGTCGACAACGGCATGATCACCGAAGGGACCAGCGCCAACGCCCACATCATCGATAGCCGCGGCGTGCTGGTTTCGCACCCGGTCGAGCACGGCGTGCTGCCCGGTATTTCGCGCCTCTGTGCCTTGCCACTGGCCCGTGAAATGGGGCTTGAAGTGGAAGAACGGCCGTTCTCGGTGGAAGAGCTGTTCGCGGCGCGCGAGGCATTTATCTCAAGCGCGACGACGGTTGTCATGCCGGTGGTAGAGGTTGATGGCCGCAAAATCGGCCAAGGCCGACCCGGCCCGCAAACGCTTGAACTGCGGCGTCGCTACATCGAACGGCTGCGTAACGCGTGAGCCATTCACGGGCCGTTCAATCCCGACTGGTTAGGCACCCGGCATGATCCGAACGCTGATTGCTTTTGCCCTTGTGGCCAGCGCGCCAGTTGCCCCCAGTTTTGCCAATCAAGGCGATGAGGCAGGGATGGCCCGCAAGGACTTGCGTGCGGGCAATGTCCGTCCGCTGCGCGACATCGAACGCCGCGTTCTGCCGATGATGGCT